>DATIEE010000005.1 GCA_035455925.1 Candidatus Babeliales bacterium | reverse complement strand
TCTTTAGGCCACTCTGATTGTTGCTGTTCCGATACTTGAAGCAATATTGTACTTTGTAGCAATTCATTGCTATCAGGCTGAATTGATTCTTGGCATATTTCAACCAAAACTTTTTTTAACTTAATTAAACATTCACCTATGTCATTAAATTTTCTGTCGCTAATCATATTAGATATTGTACCAAACTGATATATATCAGTTATTTTTTTAAGCCGTAAGGAATATTTTTCACGATCAGATACTTTCGCGAGAAATTGTAATATATTTTGTATCGAAATATTTAGCGCATAACAATGAGTTTGTAATATTTTGGTATAATTATTTTCAAACTCTTGAGAAATTGAAGTAGGTTTATTTTTTTTGTAATTGGTTAAAATTAATTCTATGACTGCTATAGAACGATTAACATCATCAACACATTGTATAAATTGGTTTTTGGTGTTTGATACAAAAAAACAATCACGTATATATTCTGCATAGCCTTTTTGAGAATGCATGCTATCTAAACCTTTATTGTTGAAACTTTCAGATGGCTTAGATATCTTCTTGCTGTCGCCCCAATAATAATACATAACTATAGGATTTGTTTCTTTTTCATCATCCTTATCAAAATTACTTTGTGTAAAATCTGTAACCACAGAGGATGTTGAACGGGAACCTAGATTTTTAACGCCTTCATTAAAATTCTTCAGTGTTTCTAGTAAATCATTATCTCCCGATGAACTAGCAGTATGATTAAAATATGTTGCTATCATACTAGATCGCATAGATGATTCTTTATTAGAACTTACATTTTTATACAATAGTACTAAATCCCGTACTGGATCATGTAATGTTGATAAACTAGTATCAATATTACCGATTAAAACTGCACGTCGTGTTCTTCTCTCATCATCTTTTAATGTTGTATTCCTGCTAATTGTTAATAATTGTTTCTGTAGCGGAGCAATTGTATTCTCGCAATTGGTTATTGCTTTGCAAAGTGTTTGTGTTTTTGCTAATAACTTCTCCTGATTTGTTACCGATACTAAATTAAATTCTATTAATGATTGTCTTATATAATTCATTGCTGAACAAGGAAAATTAGTTATCACAACGACAGAAAGAATGAAAATAAATTGTTTGTTCATTGTTATCATCTTTATTAAATAATGGTAAATCTATTTTTTTTATATATTAATAGTTAAATATATAACATATTTCTATTATAAAGAATTTTGCTCAAAAAACAATGCGTTCTTCATTGTCTATTTTTTCATTATTGATAGTACGTGTATTTTACACTATTTTTACCTAAAAAATATTATCTATATTTTGTATAAAAATTTGTTGTACAAAGGTTGATAAACTACCAATAGATATTTTTAATAAAATATTTTATAAAATTATTATCTTTTTTGTTTTAATTTACATTCGATTTTTATGATAAAAAAAATAATAATCATTATTTATGGCTGCATCGATAGGTATCTATTGGTGTTTTATTTTTTTACTCTAAATGTATTATTTCTGATTCAATTATTATGAAATATTTAAGAATATATTACCACTAAAAAGTTAAAAAACTATTTGATTATAAGGTGCTTAGTCATTATTCTAGAATGATACAATGTGCAGTCTTTTTATATATAGTAACTATTTTAAAAAAAAAGTTTAAGGATGATATGGAACAACATAATAGAGTCACAACCGCACCCTTTTTGATAAGTGATGCATGTGAAAAGGTAGAAAATAATATCTCTATGTTTTCTGTTGTAAAAGCTGATGGTACTCGTGAAATTATTAATGAGAAACGACTACGACAAACAATTGGCTTTGCGTGTATTGGCTATGAATCTTATGTTGATCCTGAGCTTATTTTACGTGAAACATTAAAAAATATTTTTGATGGAATTACCGCAAGCGGTATTGCCGATGCGTTTATTCTTGCTGCTACAGCTTTTATTGAACGTGATCCTGCATATAGTAAGATAGCAATGCGTTTGCAATTAAAAAAGCTATTTAAACAAGTAACATTTACATCTATTTCGCGTATTAATAGCGAAGAGGTGTATCGTAATTCTTTTATAACAGGTATTACACGTGGTATAGATGCTAATTTACTTGATAAGCGTTTAGCAGGATTTGATTGTGAATATCTTGCGCAACAATTGATTCCTGAACGAGATAATCTCCTTGATTATATGGGAATGAATACGCTATACAAGCGATATTTTCTAAGAAACGAAACAGAACATATTGAATTGCCACAGGCGTTTTGGATGCGTGTCGCGATGGGCCTTGCATATAATGAGATAGATAAAAATAAGATAGCAGTTGATTTTTATCACGTAATGTCAATGTTGCACTATGTTCCCAGCACGCCAACGTTGCTTCATTCGGGGTTATTGCGTTCACAATTAAGTTCTTGTTTTCTTGCAACAGTTGAAGATGATTTGAATCATATTTTCAAAAGCTATTCAGATTCTGCTCAGTTAGCAAAATGGTCTGGTGGCGTTGCAGTTGATTGGAGCAATATCCGTGCGTGTGGTGCGATGATTGATTCTATTAAAGAAGAAAGTCAAGGAGTAGTGCCGTTTCTTAAAATTAATAATGATGTTATTGCAGCAATTAAAAGAAGTGGTAAACGACGTAGCGCTGCAGTTGTGTATCTTGAAACATGGCATTTAGAGATTGAAGACTTTATTGATTTACGCAAAAATACTGGTGATGAACGTCGCCGCACTCATGATCTTAATATTGCTAATTGGATTCCTGACTTATTTATGAAACGTGTTCTTGCAGATGAGCAGTGGACATTATTCTCTCCTGATGAAACCTCTGATCTGCATCATTTATATGGCAAAGCGTTTGAAAAACGATATATAGAATATGAGCAATTAGTTGTATTAGATGGCATTACAATGCATAAAACAATTTCAGCTCGCGGATTATGGCGTAAAATGTTAAGCCGCCTATTTGAAACGGGTCAGCCATGGATTACCTTTAAAGATGCGTGTAATGTACGTTCACCACAAGATCATGTTGGCGTTGTTCATAGTTCTAATTTATGTACAGAAATCACACTTAATACCTCAGCACAAGAAATTGCTGTATGTAATTTAGGTTCAATTAATCTTGCACGCCATGTAAAAAATGGAGCAATCGATGAAGAAAAATTAAGCAAAACTATTACTACTGCTGTACGTATGTTAGATAATGTTATTGATATAAATTACTATCCTGTTGCAGAGGCAGAAGCATCAAATATGCGTCATCGTCCTGTCGGACTTGGTATTATGGGATTTCAGGATCTGCTATATCAAGTAGGTATTAATTTTTCATCATTACAAGCAATTGCCTATTCTGATGAGCTTATGGAATTTATAGCATATCACGCAATTTTAACTTCCTCACAATTGGCTAAAGAACGCGGCACATATGCAACATATAAAGGTTCTAAATGGGATAGAAATATTTTTCCCCAAGATACTATTGATCTTCTTGAGCAAGAACGTGGTGTTGAAGTTAAAGTGCAGCGTGGCGGTAAACTTGATTGGACTTCTGTCCGGAATCACGTGCAACGTTATGGTATGCGTAACTCAAATGTTATGGCAATTGCACCAACCGCAACAATTGCAAATATCGCTGGCGTGTTTCCTTCCATCGAGCCAATTTATAAAAATATTTATGTTAAAGCAAATATGAGTGGTGAATTTACCGTTCTTAATAATTTTTTAATAGAAGACTTAAAAAATCTTGGCTTGTGGAATAATAACATGCTTGAGTTACTTAAATACTATGATGGAAATGTGCAAATGATTGAAGCTATTCCACAAACCTTAAAAGATAAATATTGTGAAGCATTTGAAATTGATCCCGTGCATCTTATTACCATTACTGCAGCTCGTGGTAAATGGCTTGATCAAAGTATATCGCACAATGTTTTCATGAAGGGTGTTTCGGGGAAATTGTTACATGATATTTATGTTGCTGCATGGCAATCAGGTCTTAAAACAACATATTATTTACGTACGCTTGGTGCAAGTCAAATTGAAAAAGCAAGTTTAGATGCACAAAAATTTGGCTTTACACAAAAACGTATTTATAAAACAGTTAATGGTATTATGGAAGATGTTCCACTTGAAGAGGAACAGGTTATAACATCAGATGATGATATTTTGTCGGGTGCATCATGTACCATTTCAGATGATTTAGCATGTGATTCGTGTCAGTAATAGTAATTACAATTAAGGAAAATGATGAATAAAAATGGAATTATTAATAATTCAACGGTAGATCCAAATAAAATTTTGCCTATGAGATATATGTGGGCGCGTCAACATTATAAAGATGGTGTTGCAAATAATTGGACTCCTGAAGAAATATCTATGCAATATGATGTTGAGCAATGGAAATCATCAACAGTACTGACAGAAGCTGAGCGACGGTTAGTTTTATGGAATTTAGGATTTTTTTCTACAGCAGAATCATTAACAGCCAATAATTTAGTACTTATTATCTATAAACATATAACCAATCCAGAATGCCGACAATATCTTTTACGTCAATCATATGAAGAAGCTGTTCACACCGATACATTTATTTATTGCTGTGATTCATTGGGGTTAAATCCTGATGAAATCTATACAATGTATGAGCGCATTCCTTCCATCAAAGCAAAAGATGATTTTGTCGTGAATTTAACGACATCAATTATGGATCCAAATTTTACCACTGATACAACAAAAAACATTCAACGCTTTGTACATGATCTTATTGGTTTTTATGTTGTCATGGAAGGTATTTTCTTTTATGCAGGCTTTGCAATGATGCTTGCATTAAAACGTCAAAATAAAATGATTGGTATTGGTGAGCAGTTTGAATATATTATGCGGGATGAAAGTCTTCATCTTGCATTTGGTTGTGATCTTATCAATGTGATAAAATCAGAAAACCCTGAAATTTGGACAGCGTCATTTCAACAAGAAATTACTGAATTGATCAAGCAAGCAGTTGTGTTAGAAAAACAATATGCATTAGATGCATGTCCGCAAGGGATGTTCGGCATTAATGCACAACAATTTGCAGAATATGTTGAACATATAACAGATCGTCGTTTAGAGCGTATTGATTTACCAAAAATATATGGCACTAAAAATCCATTTCCATGGATGTCGCAATCAACTGATCTGAGTAAAGAAAAAAACTTTTTTGAATCACGAGTTACCGAATATCAAACTGCCGGCTCATTAGAGTGGTAAAAAAAACATAAGATCAGATGAATGATTGGATGCGCAAGAAGAAGAGAAAATACTCTTCTTCTTTTTTTTTGTTTTAAAATTAAGATATATTTCCTATTAAATTATTATTTTTTTATAAGGAGGTTGCGATGATAAAACAAATAATTATGTATTCTTTATTGATGATGTCAGTTGTACCTGTTGCATATGGCATGGATCATTTTACTGTTGGCAAAGATCCACAAAAAAGTATTACGACGCGTAATGAGCTATTAATTATGATGGATGCGAAAGATATTGCGTTACATCGCACTGATATACAAGCTGATTCGCATCTAACAACAAGAAATAGACTACCAAAAGACATTGGTGATACTGTTTTAACCGGATTGTTAGCTGACATTGAAGACCCAGATAAATCAGGCTGGACTCAATTAATGATTGATCGTCCTAAAATTTACGAATTTGCGCAACAACATAAAATGTCACTTACAGAGGTTCAAAAAGCAATTACATTGTTACGAGAAACCCCAATCGATCCTACTCTTATGGCACAAATGGCACACGACATACATAATACAAACGAAAATAACCAGACACCGGACTACTTATCAAAGGGATACGCAGCTATACAAGAAGAAGATCCAGAGGCATTTTTACTTAATGGTATGTCGTTTTTAAAAGCTTTACACGATCATCAAAGTAAACAGCCAGTACTATTGCCACATCAAGAATCGCATCAAAATATACTTGATAACCATATTAAGTTACAAAATAGATATATGTTATATTATAAGATAGGTATAGGTCTAATGACTGCAATTCAACTTCTTGTTGCAGGAGGATGGACAACGTATACGAGATTTGCTCCTGCAGGTAATCATACCACTGCGTAATTATATCGCTCCATATATTTTTTTAATAATATGTATCAATTTTTTTTGAGTTAATGGTGGACCTTCGTAGCGACCAATTTCCTTGCCATCACGAAGGAATATAAGAGTTGGTATACCTTTTGGTCTGAATATATCTGCTATATCTGAAAAATAATCACGATTTATTTTAATAAAGGTATATTCCGGTAGTGTTGGTCCACTATACTCTAATAATTGTGACATACGAGTACATGGATTACACCAATCAGCATAAAAAACAAGAATTATATTGCCAACATTACTTAAAGAATGTAATAGATCCTTACTAGAGCAGCTGTTATTTTTTTGTTTATGTAAATAAATAATGTTGTGTGTCTCATTATTATTGTGAGAAAAAAGCAAGAAAGTGAAGATAGGCGCTAGTAAAAAAATTACTATTAGTATATTGAGCTTTTTCATATTATTTCCTTTTATATACGTATCCTAATTATTAGTGTACGTTTATTTTTTATTTTAGCAAATGAGCCTTAAACAAGCGGTGTAATTAAACAAACATCAAAAATAACTTAAATCTGCTAGATTGGTCTTGATAAATTGATCAGTTTAAAAAACACGATTAATATAATCCACTATTGCAAAGATTACCAGACGGTGATAATCTCTCAGTGATAATAAATCGTATATAAAAAAGGAAGCTGATATGATAAAATCTGTTAGATTTTTAGTAGTATTATCGGTAATGTCTATAAATGGATTTTTGTTGAGTATGCAACCAGATGAATCGTTTTTATCTTTTATACTTAATAAAGATTTGCATATCACAAGCTATACAGCGAACAATATGGATTATGCTATTCCACCAACTAATTTTTTAGAAAAAAACATTCTTGACACTGTGCCATTAAGAACAGACGATCGCAATGCACTTCAAAATGCGTTTAAAATGTTATCTTTAGAAAAACCTGTTGCAACAGTACCTTACGAATTAATTCATAATATAACAAAAGACAAAGTACGATTTTTAGCTAATATTATATGTTTGACTAATAATGGTAAGGATATAAGTAATTTTTTTGTAAAAGTTGCTGAAATAAAGACTCTTCTTTAATAATTTATATAAAACTATATCTAACCGGGATTTATCCCGGTTATTTTTAAATTTAAGGATTCTTTTATTATGATAACTAATTTTTGCATTATCTTACTACTGCTCACTCAATCATCATTATGCATGGAAACATCAAAGCAAATCTCAACTATAACTAAAAATGATCTACTATTAGAAACAATAGAACAAAAAAATAATAGAATTTCTCAGCTTTTAGAAAATCCCAATTTCCCAAAGCGCCTTACAATGGAAGTAAAGGAATTGCGTGAAAATAAAAATTTTGTAATTGACTTATATCCCGTTATTTCAAACGAACATCCATTTGAGATAAAAATTATTTTTCATGATGACCAAACCATAAAACACACATTAATTTGTCAAATGCCAGATAAATACCCGTTTCGTGCTCCTATTCTTTCTCTCACAACCGATAATAACAAGCTTAATGCAGAGGATTTAATAATTATTACTAAGAGTTTAGATGACAAAATCGCAAACTGGAGTCCTCAAAACCGAATACGTGAAATAGTTACTATGGCCGATGAAACAATAAAAACCTATATGGATAAAAGAATAACATCTCACTGGATGGCTAAAACTATAGGTTATGAAAGAGATCTCACTTATTTAAAAGATAAGTATCAATCTATCAATGAAAATCTAAACGGCAAATATCTAGAATTTCAAAAAAAATTTGATGGACTTTGGATTAAGACAATGCCAGATGGATATCTTGTATTTCATGTTGAAGGTGACTACATAAATATAACATTTGAACCTAAATACACTGGCGAAGCACCTTTATTTTATTATGGGGAATATGCTGCAGGATATTACATAGACAATAATGATCTATTTAAAATAGCAATAAGTGATGATGCTGATTCAGGAAAAATAAACAACTTCCAAATCATCAAAAATTCTAATTCCATTAAAATCATGTTTTTCTCATTACACTATGGTTCAACCTTAAATACTATTGTATCTAAACTTAAAATGGATTATATTATTGGAAAAAGTATTGAGTTAATTAAAATACACTAGTGAAAAAAATACTTAAAAATTGGTGTTTTCACATAAACTTATAACAATTTTTATCTATTATGGATATGAACGAATTATAGAAAATATTTCCATCTATAGTGAAACGTTACTTTTAACAATGGATGGCGGTAAAGATAGACCGAAAATGTATAAGCAATTCACCGATATGTTTGAACCCGGCGGTGTGGTAGATATAGCGTTCGAAACAGATATGAACCTATAAATAAAAATGATTAAAGCCTAAGAATTCTATTTACTCATCATAATCGCTTACGCGCTCTTAACTGAATTCTCCTTGATGGTATCTTATAATAATATGAAAGATGGTACGGCTTAATCATTTCAGGGCATAGTGGCTTTTCTTTAATCCATGGTTCATATGGTTCCATCTTTTTGTTAATTATAGTATTCATTAATGATCCAGAAGCACCGCCTACTGCACCCATCAAATACCACGCCATAGATACAGGCAGCGAAAAAGCATAGGAACCTATTAGGGATTTTAGTAAATATACTATAGTGTTAATTGAACCACCTACAAAAAAAAGTTAAACAACTGATCTTTATCTTCAGGTTTAAAATCAAACTTTCCTGCTTGCACTGCAACATTACAATTCGGTCCTGCTTTACGCCGCAAATAATATGGCAATGAAATAGCACTTTTATATTCTTCTTCAGTTAAAATTGAATCGTACTGCCTATCTATTATACTACCTGGAAGAAAGCCTGGCGCTCTATCTGTATCCTTATATTGCATTGCCTTTTGAACAGAATATAACTTTTTTTGATCAGAGGCATCAAGCCACATTAAGTCTGCTACATTAATCTTTATACCGCCATTTTTATTTAATCTTTCTTCATTATTCCAAAAATCTAATATTACTTTATACCTATCATGATTTACATGTATATCAATTGTATCAATATATAATTTAAGTATGGTCTGCTGAAGTTCTTTAGGAATACCAGATTGTTGTAATGCCAACATTGGTAATTTAACAGATTTATTACAGTGTATCCCTAGTTTGTATCGCAACCATAATGGTAATGAAACAGCTTTATCACTGATAAGCTCTTTATATAAATGTGGTTTTTTGGTATCCTTATATTGCATTGCCTTTTGAACAGAATATAACTTTTTTTGATCAGAGTCATCAAGCCACATTAAGTCTGCTACATTAATCTTTATACCGCCATTTTTATTTAATCTTTCTTCATTATTCCAAAAATCTAATATTACTTTATACTTATCATGATTTACATTTGTATCAATTGTATCAATATGTAATTTAAGTATGGTCCGTTGAAATTCTTTAGGAATACCAGATTGTTGTAACACCAACATCGACAATTTAACAGATGTATTACAGCGTATCCCCAACTTATATCGTAGCCATAATGGTAATGAAGCAGCTTTATCACTGATAAGCTCTTTATATAAATGTGGTTTTTCAGTTATGCCTACTATCTCCGATAATATTTTCATGTTCTTAGAATCAAGCTTTACTAAGTCTGCTATGCTAATTTCTTTGCCATGATATTTTTTTAATCTGTATGTATAATCTTGCATCTCTTCACATTGTTTCTCATCATAATTTTTCTCAATATGCAGTTTAACTATCAAATCCCGCAGCTCTTGAGGCATGTCAATTTTTTTTAATGCCATTATTGGCATCTTAGCTAATTGATATTTAAACTCTTTTTTGAATTGTATCATCTCGAGATTATCGATTTGATCAACTTTTTTTTCATGCATGGCAACCAATAAAGAATCTATACAAACCATAAGATTAAGTAAAATGACTAAAACAATATTAAAAAGGGACATAGTTTACTTCCTTAGGCAATAGTTCTAATATAATAATTAATATTTATAATAGAAACAATTTAAAAATAATTTATCTATGAAAGATGTTGATATTTAACAGAACATTTCAATAATTATTATACCCTGAATACGATAATATTTCTACAGGCATATTATGAAGAACCAAGATGCCCCATTTGGCAAATTATTAATTTCACATAAGATTATAACTAAAAGGCTGCGTATTAGCTGACAACAAAATTTTTACATTATTATTAATAATCAAGAGAAAGAAATAGAATGTATGATAATATTACAAGATTATTAGATTAATAAGACACGGATCTGCTTAATAAAGTTCAAATAATGATCAACAAAACGTCAAAACCAAAAAATAATTATTACTCGTAAATTACGACTAATAAATCTTAATACAAATCCAGGATCTAACCAGGACTTTTTATTGAGATTTATTTCAATTTTTATGTTATCCTAAAGGAATAAGTTATATTTATATCATTAATAAGCTACTGAATAATAGGTAAGCTTATTGAGTCTTTTAATGAATTTACTATGAACATAAAAATCATGCAGTCATATAAGTTAGTCGTTGCTTATGATGGTTCAGCCTATTTTGGATGGCAAGCGCAACTGCATAAATCATCTATAGCTGCAACATTAAATTATGCGTTTAAAGCTGCATTCAAAACCGAAGTAAAAGTTTTAGGTGCATCTCGCACTGATGCTGGAGTTCATGCATTAGGACAAATTGCATATATCAAAACAGATCTTTCAATTATATCAGATCGCCTTAAATGGGCTTGGAATAATGCCTTGCCTGCTGATATTATGATTCGCTCACTAGAACCAGTTAATGACTCATTTAACCCATTTTGCAATGTCGAACAAAAAATTTATTATTATCATTTTTTTACAGAACGCCCCTTGCCATTTGTTCAGCGTTATGGCTATTTTTATCCCTATAAAATAGATTTTGATATGCTCAGACAAGCATTACAATTTTTTGTTGGTACGCATGATTTTTGTTCATTTAAAAGTAGCGAGGATTTACGTATCAATACTATTCGTACCATTGATTCAATTACTTTAGAATATTTGCCGCGATATAAAGCATATCGTATTGTAGTAAAAGGCAAAAAATTTTTACGTCATATGATTAGGCGTATTGTTGGTGCAAGCTTATCTGTTGCATCAAAAAACAATCATTCTTTGCAATTACTACAGGATATAATGATTGCATGTAATCCACGTCATACTTTACCTAATGCTCCTGCACAAGGATTAATGCTCTATAAAATTATTTATAAAAAAACTAACTAAAGGATTATTCATGTTCACTCAACGTATAAGAAAAATAATTATAGTAACCGGCTCTATTGTAGCAATGTGTTCTGGTTTTGGAATATATAAATATTATGTTACTACTGCGCAGGGTCCCATTTATGATTTTAATTCCACTCGTGATACGCAAGCAATTCTAGATATTTTTAATCAAAATTGGTATTGGCTTCTAGCCAGTGATGAATCTTCACCAGCATTCATGATAAAATATCGTACACCCGATGCAAATCCTATGCATTTTGGATCATTACACATTAAAGTACTTCGCGAAAATGATAAACTTGCAGGATTTACTGCATATTATATGGAAAACTCACAACTAGGCCGTTTATTATTCTTAGCAGTAGCTCATGATTTTAGAGGAAAAGGGTATGGCAAAATATTAGCTCAGCATGCTATGCAAGAATTATTTAAAATGGGTGTTCATCACATTGCATTATGGACACGGGTAAGCAATCTTCCCGCTCAACGGATTTATAAAGAACTTGGATTTAAAGAAAAATTTAATGAAAATGGTTATCTTTATTTTGAATATTGACCACATTAGTAATAAAGATATACAAAATCAATGTACTTAAGAATATATTTAGACATTATAAATGCTCTTGTTTACAGAACAAAATTTATATAATAATACTATACAAAATTTAATTTATTATTTAAAATTAGTGCTGATATATACATATAATTTTTTTTAGAAAAGATTTTTTGATGAATACATATCGTACAATGTTTCGAGTTTGGGCGGCAATAGCAATGATGACATATGCTAATAATATAATGGCTGTGATAGGTTTAGCACAAAATCACGGGTATGGGGTAATTCTTGGATCAATGGCAGCAGATAAATTTATTGATAAAAATAAACATGCAAAAAAAGCTTTTGTATCATCTATAGGCTTAGTAATTGATGAGGGATTAATCAAATATTCAATTAGTAATGATGAAAAAGATAGAAATAGAATACTTAAGTTAGCTCTTTGTAGAGGAATGTTCCATTTCGCTTTAAATTATAGTATTCGTCGTGGTTCTCAAATGGTACATGATAATGTAGTTACGTTTGAGCAAGTAGCAAAAGAATGTGATGTTTTGCCAAAATCTATAGGTAATTATATTAATCCTACCGTAAGAATGTTTGCAGAAAAAATCACCCATCCTGAAACTCTTACCATACTGTTTTTCTGTATGATAAAATCAATGACAACAAGTAAATAGCGCATTATTTTTTTTGCAGCATTACATTTATCCCACATGTTTTTCTTGAGTATTTTTGTCTTCAAAAAAATATTGTAAAGATGTACATTATCATATCTCAATTCAATTGCAAACTATAATAACCATCTCTATCAAAAATTAAAACACAAAAATACAATTTTTATTACTTCATCTCATCAGGAACGGGTATTTTCATGTTATCTAAAATAAAAGGAGCTACATGGGATAATTGCGCAATAGGCAATGTAAACAAAGAACCTTCGACATTTTTTCGTATCATAACAAATGGTACAGGATTACTTGTATGAGCAGTTCGTACCTGCTGTGTAATGTCATCATACATATCTTCTGCTTTACCATGATCTGCAGTAATATATAATGTTCCATTCATTTTTTGTACAATTACGTCATATAATCTTTTAAGTTGCACATCAAGATATTCCACAGCCTTTACGGTTGCATTAAAATCACCGGAATGGCCAACCATATCAGCATTGGCATAATTAATAAGATAAAAATCAGCTGCATTATTACATAATGATTGTATTATTTCATCAGTAATTTTTTCAGCGCACATACGTGGATTATCTATATAATTTTGTGCAGGAATAGAATTAACCATTATTCGTGTTTCACCTATCACTGTCTCTTCATTTTCTCCTCTAAAAAAATATGTTACGTGTGCATATTTTTCTGTCTCAGCAATAGTGAAAATGGTTTTGCTATGCGCAGCAAGAACATCTTTAAGCGTATTATGTAACGGTTTTCTGGGAAATAATACCGCAGTTGAAAAATCTTCACTATATGCAACAGGTGTCATGAAAAACGTAAGATTAAGAGGTTTGACAATAAAATGAGAAAAGTGTTCCTGTATAAAAGCTGCGGTTAATTCACGCGCACGATCAGGACGTACATTACATAACAAAATTCCATCACCATTATGAATATAACCATCCGAATTAAGTTGTACTGGTGGAATAAATTCATCAGTAATATTATGTGAATAATTATATTCAAGAACTTTTTCCCACGAATCATAGAGATGATTTTGTTTTTCCGTAAGTATACGATAGCTTTGTTCGATCCTTTCCCAATTATTATCACGATCCATTGCATAATAACGTCCCTGTAATGAACCAAGAATTACACGACCGTTATTATATTGTTTTATATAGTGCGTTAATCGTTCTAAATATATATATGCTGATCGCGGTGGTGTATCACGACCATCTAAAAAAGGATGTATTATAATTTTTTTTACTTCAAGATTAATTGCTAACATGATAGAAGCATGTATCTGTTTTTCATGAGCATGCACTCCTGCATCAGATAACAACCCCATGATATGCAAAGATCCACCAACTTCCTTAAGCCGTTTGCATTGCTTAATAAACTCATGATTGTGCTCAAATGAACCATCTTCAATGCTTTGCAACCATAGTTTCATTGGTTGTGGAATAATACGTCCTGCACCCAGTGTTAAATGACCAACCTCAGAATTACCACTAAAACCTTCTGGCAAACCTACAGCTTCTCCTGCTGCTTGTAAAATTGCGTGAGGATATAAATTCCACCACTGGGTAAAATAAGGCATATGTGCATGTGCAATTGCATTATGTCTTTTTTTAACTGAATAACCAAAACCATCAAGAATAACAAGTGCAACAGGATGCATAGATTTCATATATATTTTTCTTTTTATTATTCGTACTACATCCTCAAGCAATTTTTTAACATTCTCTATTTTTACAATAATTTTATACTGTTTTCAAATTTCATACATCTAGCCACTAAATTAACTCACTACACTAGTACGAATAATTTTTTATCAGAAAATGCTTAACTCAATTATCACTGCAACTAACAATAAAAACAATCAAAATATTGATTCTGATATTTTTTATTTTCTAACATAAAAAATATTAGTTTGACTACAAATAAAAATAGGGGTCTTGTAATGTTGTCAAAAAATATCAAACTTTTTATTAAAATTATTAATACATACATTCCTATAATTTTGTGTTTAGCAATTGGAACAATAAGTGCGCATAAAATTCATAAAAAACAAATTTTACGTAACAAAGTAATATACCAATTATGTCAGTGTGATTTTTGCGATGAAATACGTCAAACAAGCTTAATTAAAACATATAAAACTATTTTTTCAAAAAAAGTACACTGTAATAAAAAATTAACAAAAAATGGAAAAAGCAACCGCACCCTCATGGTTTATATGGCGGCAGATAATGATTTACGTCCATTTGCGGCACGTAATATTCAACAAATGGCAAATATTGGATCTAATCAAAACATTACAATTGTTGTTCATTTAGACATCCGCATATCAGGTAACCAAAAAATAACTCGCCGCTATTTTATTGAAAAAAATCAAGTAATTCATGTTGATCAACATGATATTTTAACGCAACAAATGGATAGCGGTAATCCATCAACGCTAATCTCCTTTTGTGAATGGGCCATTAAAAACTACCCAGCAAATGAATATGATCTTATCCTATGGAATCACGGTACAGGAATTCTTGAACCACCACATGGTAAAATTATAAATCCCATGGATTTATTTGTCTTCAATCCCTCAACACATAGACTTGACCTAGACAGATCAATTGAATTTATGGATGCAATTGATCATCTAACACCACAACAACGTGGTGTTTGCTGGGATGATACCACCGGTAACTATTTATCAAACAGAAAACTAGAAATAGCATTGCAAACAATATGTAAAAATTGTCTTGGCGGCAAAAAATTTGGCTTAATTGGATTTGATGCATGCTTAATGTCAATGTTAGAAGTAAGTTCATATATAAAAAAATACAGCGAAATAATGATTGGCTCAGAAGAGGTTGAACTTGGTATGGGATGGAAATACGATGAAGTACTCTACCCATTTACCAAAACACCATTGGATACATCAACATTTGCGCGTCATATTATCGCAGCCTATGATAAAACATATCAAACAATAACCAATGATTATACATTAGCAGCAATCAATCTTGATTCTATTGAATTACTAGAAAAAAATGTTGATTATGTTTCAAAATTACTAATTGAATGTCTTGAAAAACATAGAACCAGTATTTTATCGATCATAAAAGAAAGTAAAAATAAATTATTATGTACACATTTTGATGAGCCAACATATATAGATTTACATCATTTTTATAAAAATTTGCTCAATAACCTAAGAAAGCTTGCAACAGAAAACACGCAAATAAGCCCGATGCTCAAAAATACTCTTATTATGAAATTAGATGAAGGAATACGACTTATTGAACATCTCGTTATAGCCAATGTTGCTGGTAAAAATTTAAAAAACGCGCAAGGCATCGCTATATACTTTCCAGAACGCAGCATTCACAATTCATATAAAGAATCTATCTTTATCACCGCTAATGCATGGGGTTCTTTTTTATCTCGCTATGTTTTTGGCTAAATATATACATTATAAATTTTAAGCGCTACACGAATTCAGTATAATGTATTATAATAAAAATATATATCAACAATAGATAATTATCTGGCAAAATAATGGATACAAAAGAAAAAAAACAATTGCAGTTAGAAGAATTATATAGGCCTTATCAAAAATGTTTAGCATGTCCACTGGGAACATTAGGAAGACAAAAAGTAATATTTGGTGAAGGCAACCCCGATGCACGACTTATGATTATTGGAGAAGCACCAGGAAAACATGAAGACGAACAAGGCATTCCATTTATCGGTAAATCCGGCATATTTCTCACAAAAATGCTAACCTCAATTGGTATTAATAGAAAAGAAATATTCATTACTAATAGCGTAAAATGTCGCCCTCCACAAAATCGTAAGCCAACATCATTAGAAAGCAAAACATGTAAAGATATTTTGCTCATCAATCAAATCAACATCATTCAACCAACAATTATCTGCACTCTGGGCACAGCAGCAACTGAAGCATTATTAAATATACCTATAAAAATGAATTTAATACACGGAACTCAATTAATGTTTAATGGAATTCCTATTATACCAACATATCACCCCGCATATATATTAAGAAATATAAAAAAATCAAACGAGCTACTTACTGACCTAAAAAAAGCAATTTCTTATATTTAAAGTCATAATAGACAAAAATATATACGATAAAAATGGGTAATTTTCTTTTTAAACGGGTGGTGCATAAGTGGTGCATAAGTGGTGCATAACTTGTTCATAACTTGTTCATAACTTTTTTTTAACTGTTTTTTGAGCACATGAATACATAGTCTACATCGCTATATTAAAAAAAAATAACTTGAAATCATTCACCAGTTGGACATATTCAGAGTTATGAACAAGTTATGCACCACTTATGCACCACCCATTTAAAAAAAATTAATACGATCAGATGAGCATATCCAGATAAAAATATCTAAGTTATGCACCAAGCACCCTCTCGCCTATTATCTTAAGAAATATATCTATTCTTTTATAAGATAATAATAGACGCATAGATTTTTTTAAAATTAAGACATATTTTTTTTGATACTTCATCATTTATTTTATGGTTTACTATTGCCAGAAGAAGATAATTATAATAAACTTTAAATATTAAGATTTGATAAAATGCTTGTAGCGTTTTTTTATTCTCGTAATTTCTAGTCAAAATAGTTATTTTATCGTTATATAAAAAATATTATGTAACATTGATTTGAGGATGCTTGTGAAACTTGCCGATGTAATAGATGAATTAGTTGAAGAGCGTGGCTTAGAGAAAAAATCTTTAAATGCAATTGTATTGGAAGGCATGCTTGCTGCCTATCAACGCAAATACCCTGATCTTATTTTAAAAGTAGAAGAAGATAATTCAACAGGTGATCTTGTTGTTTTTGTTTATAAAAAAATAGTAACTTCTGTTGATGATGAATATAATCAAATAAGCTTAAAAAAAGCTCGTAATATAAACAAAAATAGCGTTTTAGATGACTATATATGGGTTCCATTTGAAGGAAAAATTGGCCGGGTTGAAGTATTAAAGGCTCGACAAGTTATCGCAAGCAGAATTAAGCAAGTGGAAGCGCAAGTTGTTTATGATCGATTTAAAAATAAACAAGGACATATTGTTGTTGGTACCATTCATAAATTTGAACGTAACGGTATATCTGTCAAATTTGGTGATGTTTATGCCTTTTTACCATATTCTCTCTCTATTCCTGGTGAAAAGTTTGCTGTTGGATATACTATACGTGCATTATTAAAAGAAGTTCTTGTTGAACCACAAGGTGATAATCAACTTATTTTAGATCGAATTTCACCCGAATTTTTAACAGCATTATTTGTTTTAGAAATTCCAGAGGTATTTGAAAAATTAGTTGAGATTAAAAAAATAGTGCGTTCTCCAGGATATAAATCAAAAGTTGCTGTTTTTTCTCATGATAGAAATATTGATCCAGTTGGAACATGTGTAGGTGTTGGTGGAAGTCGCATAAAACCAATTTTAAAAGAAATTGGTGGCGAGACAATAGATGTGTTTCTTTGGAGTGATTCTCTATCATTATTGGTAAAAAATTCTTTGAAACCAGCAATTATTGATAAAGTCGAGTTGAATTCTGATAACACAATAGCAAGTGTTTGGCTGAGTGAGGATCAACGATCATTTGCCATTGGAAAAAGTGGACAAAATATATCATTAGCTTCTCAAATCACTGGCGTTAATATTCAATTAATTCGTGAGGATGAGTTACAAAAAAACAAAAAAAGTGTTGATAATGAAGTGTTAACTAATGAAGAAATATAAAAAGAAACCTAATTTTTTATTATGCGAATATATGAATTTGCCCAATTAAATAATATTTCGAATAAAGACCTTATAGCAAAATTGCAAGAACATGGTTTTGATATTAAAAGTCATATGTCTATTTTAGATGAGAAGGCTCTTGCATTTTTGAATACCTCATTTGTAACAAATAAACTAAAAACTATTAATTTACCTGAAAAGAAAGTATCTGAATTGTCAGTAATAACGCCACAATCATCACCTAAAATTTCTGAAAATAAATATCAAGAACCTGTTGTTGCAAAAAAAGATCAGTCAGCTGGTAATCTTACGAATATTGTACTATCAATACGCCAAATGAGTGTATCAGAATTTGCTGAAAAAATAAAAAAATCAGTAACTGATGTTATTGTCACTTTGCTTAAATGGGGTATTATAGCGACAAAAAATCAAGTTATATCTGAAGATATAGTTCAGCGACTTGCAACCCATTATGATATATCGGTTGTTAAAGGTGCAGCAAAGCAAGAAGTAGCTAAGCTTGATAAGCAACTATCAATGGGTAAGTCAATCTTAAAGAAAAGAGCACCAGTTGTTGTTGTTGTTGGCCATGTTGATCATGGTAAGACAACACTTCTTGATTATATTAGAAAAACGCGTGTTGCCCTTAAGGAAAAGGGTGGTATAACGCAACATTTAGGTGCATATGAAGCAACTACACCACATGGCAATATTGTCTTTTTAGATACACCCGGTCATGAAGCTTTTGTAAAAATACGACAACGGGGTATTAAGGTTGCAGATATTGTTATTCTTATTGTTGCGGCTGATGATGGTGTAATGCCCCAAACTGTTGAAGCGATAAAATATGCTCTTTCTATGCAGGTACCAATTGTTGTTGCCATCAATAAGATTGATAAAGTTGATTCTGCTCGCTTAGAAGTTATAAAAAGACAACTTAATCAACATGGACTTACGGTAGAAGATTGGGGTGGAGATGTGATATGTGTTCCAGTTTCAGCAAAAACAGGAATGGGTATTGATCGTTTGTTAGAAATGGTTGCTTTGCAAGCAGAAATGATGGAATTACGCGCAGAAGTTAATGTTCCTGCAAATGGATATATTTTAGAGTCAAGTTTAGAAGTGGGACGTGGGTCTGTAGCGACTGTTATAGTTCAAAATGGAATTTTAAAGGTTGGTGATTACATAGCATGTGGCAGTACAACTGCTCATATTAGTTCTCTATTTGATTCATACAATAAACGTATCAAAGAAGTTACTCCCGCAATGCCAGCTCAAGCGTCAGGATTTGATGGAAAACCTGAGCCAGGCGATTATTTTAAAGTTATCTCAAAAGAAGAATATTTAAAAACAAAATCAGCGGGTGATAATAAAATATTTTTTGCGGGCAATCGTCTTATGTATGAAAAGGGTATCAATCTTCTTGTGAAAGCAGATAATTATTCATCACTTGAAGCAATTATTGAAGGTATTGATCACCTTTCTAAAAAATTAAAAAAAGGTTTTAATATTTTACGTCATGAGATAGGTGATGTGAGTGAAAGTGATATAGAGTTCGCTTTTAATACTAATTCACGCATTATTTGCTTTAATGTAAAAACTGAAACAAATGCGCATATTCTTGCTAATCGAAGAAAAGTAACTATTTTATACTATGGTATTATTTATAAATTACTTGAAGAGTTGGATGCAATTGCACAAGAAGCTAAAGACATTGAAATGGTTCGCACTAAAATTGGTGAAGCATTTGTTCTTCGTGTTTTTGATATAAAAAAAATTGGTGTTATCGCAGGTGCAATTGTCCGTGACGGTCGTTTTGTCCGTGATGGATATGTGGTTGTATGGCGGGGAAAAAATAAAATTGGTGAAGGTAAAATTACAAGTTTACAACGAGATAAAAAATCAGTAAAAGAAGTATTCACCGGTTTTGAATGTGGTTTTATAGTGAATGGTTTTTCTGAATGGGCTGAAGATGATCGTGTCGAATGTTTTATTGATATACCTAAAAAATAAAAGAAATTATATTATTTAGTCTATTTTTTAAAAAAATAATTTTTGAACACCGTGAATAGCGGTGTTTTTTTTATGTTATTTTTTTATATCAAAAAATTATAATTTATATGATATTTCAGACATATGAATTATTTATATAATTATTATGTGTTTTTGTTGTAGTAATATTTTTGAAACACCATTAAAAAGTCTCAGAAAAAAATATTTTGATACCGAAATTATCAATTAGAATGATATCTTTCCAATTTTCTCGGATAATTGTAATGATTTATGCTATAAATGGATAAATTATTATTTGTTGCTTTTTTCTATTTTTTTAATACAGCAACAACTTTTTTTAAAAACAGTCTATATTTTGTTGTTTTTTTGTTGTTGCGTAAAACAACAGAAAAAAAAAATTGTTTTTTTTCTGTTGTTGTTCAGAATTAGTAATGCTTTTAAATACCTTGATTCCTTTTTATTTAGTGGTTAGTTAAAAGGGATGGTTGAAAGCACTGTTTAGTAACGGGATAATGGATTATGTTTTGGATGATTATACTACAATTTTCTTCTTAGCTCATTTTTAAAAATATAATCTATTATCTCAGTTTCTATTGTTTATTATTTATCATAATTTAATAATTTTTTTGTTGTTGTGTTGAGTAATCCTATTAAAACATTCATATTATTTTTATCATCAGTTAGATCATTTTTTGGAGTTTCTAAAATTTTAGGAATATCAAAAAATAATGGATCGTTAAATAAAAGTTCGAATGATTTTAAGCCTATTTTGCCTTTGCCTATATCTGTATGGCGATCAACACGTGATCCAATGCCTTGTTGTGAATCATTAACATGTATAGCTTTAAGTTTCTTAATACCAATGATGTTATCAAATTTTTCCCACATATCATGGTACATTTTTTCTGTTGTAAAGTTATAACCAGCAGTGAAAGCATGGCAGGTATCAAAACATATACCTAAACGGTGTTTATAAGGTGAATATGCAATAATTTGAGCTAGTTGTTCAAAAGTGTAGCCAACATTACTTCCTTGCCCTGCCATTGTTTCCAATAAAATTGTACCGTCAGGTACTGTTGCAAACAATGTATTGAGATTATTATTAATACGAGTAATACATGATTCTTCATCGGTATTAGTGTGTGAGCCGGGATGTATAACGAGATAAGGTATAGTAAGATCTGCGCATCGTTTGAATTCTAAAATAAGGGCTTCTAGTGATTTTTTTTCGGTCGCTTCATTAGGTGAGCCAATATTAATGAGATATGATGCATGTGCAATGATTGATTTAATTGAGGACTCTTCCCAGGCTTTTTTAAAGGTTATTATTGTTTGATCGGTTAGAGGTTTTGCATACCATTGACGATTGCTTTTTGTAAATATCTGAATTGCGGTACATCCTATGGATTCTCCACGTTGTATAGCTAAATCCAATCCACCGGATATTGACATATGAGCACCGAATAATAATGAATGTTTTTTTTTCATTGAAAATCCTTTTATAGATAGGGTTAAAAAAGTTGTTTTGTTTGACAAATTAGTACAATGGCGTATTCTGTTTTAGAGTAATCTATTCAAATAAAAATTCGAATTTTTTACCTGTTTTAATTTGTTTTATTTTATCGTTATACAGAAATTAAAGGAAGACATGCGCGTTAAGGGGTCCTTATTAGCAATTATTGCAGTACAGATTTTTTCTATTAGTTTTTTATCTGCTGAAATAGAGCTGACTCATAATGATTTTATTTATACTTTTTCTGGAGTTTATAAGCCAGAATCTTTTTTTGGCAAAAACATTAACTGGTTAAATAATGATAATGATTTTGATAAAATGTATGTTTCTAAACATGTACTAGATCTTAATTTTGACCTAAAATATGGTTCAAAAACATATGGAAATTCAATTGCAGAATTTCTTTTTCAGCTTCGCAATAAGGGTGTATGGGGAAATTCTGAAAGTATAGCAAGTACAAACTTTTCTGATATAAAAGTACTTGATGCTATTAAAGGGACTCATAAACATGGATTTCCGCGACATATTTTTTGGATTAGACAGTTATGGTTACAATTTAACATTAATCAAGCGGTTAGTTTACCCTTTAAGAATATACATACTTTTACTATTGGCTCTTTTCCTTTTCAGCTGGGACGTGGTATTGCTCTTGGTGATGCATATGCGGTTGGTCCTGAAATTCTTGGTTTTTATGCTGATAGTGTTGTTGATCAATATGCATTTGGTGCAAAATTTTCCGGAGAAATTTTTCCTAAAATTGTATCATATGATTTATATACAGCAATTTTGCAGAACAATAGTGGTAGTTTAGCGGATACTGAAAAAACAGTATTAGCTCAAGAATTTGGAGGAATTACTAATCCTCAACGCGGTTTTGGTAAAGTTAATTATATAGTTGCAGGACGATTTAATTGGAATGTATTTGATAATGCATGGCTTGGTAGGTTGTCTCTTGAACCATATGGATTATATAACAATGATCCTGAGCAAAAAATTGAATTTCCTTCTGATGCATCAAGTAAGCTTGGGACGGTAGGACTTGCAAGTGAGTTTTACGGAAAGCGTTTTGAGTGTGGCTTTGATTATGCCGTTAATCTTGGTCAACAACGGGTAAAAGGTTGGGATCGCAATATTCTTAAAGAAAATAATAGAGGCGGTGTTGTTACTTTAGTAAATGACAATGTTACCGCTAATTATACTAATTTAAGAGGAGAGCAGATTTCTGAATTAGCTCCTTATGTTCCTGGTAGTGATGCGCAAAAAATTATTAATACAACATTCAGAAATGAATCACAAAATAGTCAAGAAATTGGGCAAGTTACATCCTTGGGATATTTAACTGATATAACCACAGGTCCTATTGTTTTAAAAAATAGTAAGGGTCGATTTGGTAACCCCTATACTAATACCTATAGAGGATGGATGTTTGTAGCGGATGCAGCATATTCATTTTGTGAGAAAGATCTTTTACTTGCAGCAGCAGCAGGTGTTGCATCAGGTGATGATAATCCTAATTTTGAAACAAAAGATGGTACATATGATGGTATGATTACGTTACAAGAAACATATTCTGGAAAACGTGTACGAAGTAATTATTTGCTTGGTGGAGCAGGAAGGTTAAAGCGATTGCTTTCAACACCAGCAGCGTCAGATGTACAAGCACCAAGCACAAAAGCACAAGCAGTTTCTGGTTTTACTAACTTAATTTATTGTGGTACATCACTAAAATGGAAACCAAAATCTTGGAAAAAACCGTTTGAAATAAATCCTAATGTTCTTGCATTTTGGCAGGAGCGTCAGATTGGTAATGCACGAACATTCCTTGGTGTTGAAACAGCATTATTTATGAATTATAGTTTATTAAAAGATCTTAAAATTTTCTGGGTATCTTCAATATTTTTCCCTGGATCGCATTATAAAGATCGTATGGGTACTCCAGTGCTTACTGATGAAGAACGAGCGTTTGCAAATAATGAGAATCCTACCGCTATTCAAGATCGTATTGCGGGTTTGGGTAATAACGTTGCCTATACATTCAATATGGGATTAATTTACACTTTCTAAAAATTATTTTTGAATATTTTATAACAACCAAGATAAGGTTATACTTTGTCTTGGTTGTGGTTTTTTTTGTTACATTATATTTTAATTATACATGTTAAGTAAAAAGGATATTAAGAATGAACATTTTTATTGTAATTATTATGGTATGTACTACTTTTTATGCTACGGCAATGAATGTAATAAAAGTAACACCTCAAGATTGGGAGAAAATGGAAAAATTAATAAAAGAATTAGATAAGAAAGAAATAATAGTAGTTGAGGAAGAAAAACATTGTACAATTCATCCATTATACCCAGTGCCTTTTATAGAAAAAAAAATTTTATATACAGAAGTGAAAAAGAAAAGTTCTAAAAATAAAATAATTTAATGAAAATTATATCAAAAATAGGGAAAAATTAATGGTAATTATTGACAACAAAGCTTATAGTTGGTTTTCTATAGTTTAATTATTTACATCAAAAAAAGGATAGAGAATGAATAAATTTATTATACTTATCGTGTTATGTAATATTTCCTATATTGCAGCAATGGATTTAGTCAAATTTACAACAGAAGAAAAAAAATATTTTTCAGATCATTTAGTTCGCGCAGTTAATTTTGTAAATACTAAAATTAATACTAATGAAATTCCAAATAATAATCCAATAGCTTCCATATTACATCAGATGGCTACAGATTTATCTACATGTAATAATGACGTTGAAACATTAATTACCTTTAAAAAACTAGAAAACTCTATTCAGCGATATCAAAAAGCTAACCTGTCTTCATCAATTTCGCCTATAGAGAGGCAAACTCTTTCTCAATATGGTATTACTGCGGATACGGAATTGTCTATTAGTCATGTTCGAAATATTATCTCAGGATTATTGTTACAAGAAAAATACCCTAAGTATGCTCTTCAGGTAATAAAGCCGAAGATTACACCAGAAGATAGATTAAATTTTATGAAAAAAAATGCAGAATATCCGTTGACTGAAGATGCAGTCAAAGAATATTCTGCTTTGTTTATTTATCAAGTGTTATTAGCGCCAAGGATTTGATTTATAAATATCATTATTTTGAGTTTTATTTAAATAGCAAAGGATAACATCGCAAAAATGAGGTGTTATCCTTTACTATTTATTTTGTTATAATTAGCAGTATTAGTTGCTTGAAATTAGATTCATTGAGAAAAATTTTTTTTAAGGATTTTATATGCACATGTCTGAACGCACAACTGGGTGCGGTTTAATTAATGAACAGTATTTAAATAAACAAGTTATTCTTTTTGGTTGGGTGCATCGTAGAAGAGATCATGGAGGGTTAATCTTTATTGATTTACGTGATCGTACGGGGTTGATGCAACTTGTTTGTAATACTGAATTTTCAAAAAAAATACATGAAATTGCACATAAAATTCGTTCGGAATATGTTATAGCAGTTTCGGGAACCATAGTTGAACGTGCTATTGAAACTATTAATAAGGATTTGCCAACAGGTAAATGGGAATTACTTATTGAAGATCTTGAAATTTTAAATAGCGCAAAAATGTTGCCGTTTTCCATTGATAGTAATGATAGTATAGATGAAGAGTTGCGCTTAAAATATAGATATCTTGATTTACGACGTCCTGAAATGCACAATAATTTTGCATTACGTCATAAGGTAATTTTTGCGATACGTACATTCTTAGATAATGAGAAGTTTTACGAAATTGAAACTCCTATTTTAACAAAAAATACGCCTGAAGGTGCACGAGAATTTTTAGTTCCTTCCAGAATTCATCCAGGATCATTTTATGCATTACCACAATCTCCTCAGCTATATAAACAAATCTTAATGTGTGGAGGGATGGAAAAATATTTTCAGGTAGCGCGTTGTTTTCGTGATGAGGATTTACGAGCAGATCGTCAGCCAGAATTTACGCAACTTGATATTGAAATGTCATTTATTTCAGAATATGTTATACAAGACTTAATTGAACGGTTGCTGTTTTATGTTTTTACTACTGTATTGGATAAAAAATTAGAAATACCATTTAAACGTTTAACATATGATGAAGCATTTGCGTCATATGGTTCGGATAAACCAGATTTACGTTATGATTTAAAAATCAATGATTTTACCTCTTTGTTTGCTGATACTGAACTTAAATTTTTGCGTGATGTTATCAATAAGGGTGAAAAAATTGGCGGAATTCATGTTCCTAATCATACTTTTACTCATTCTGAACTAAATCGTTGGGTGGAAAAAGCTCAAAAGTTAGGCGCTAAGGGTTTGTTGTGGATAGATCTTGAGAGTCCCGATAATATTAGTTCACCTGTTTCCAAATTTTTACCAGTAGATTTTTTTGCTCGTGCAGCAACTTTGTGTAATGGAGTTATGAATGGAAGTGTTCTATTTCTCGTTGCAGGTGAATATGAAGCTGCATGGGAAATATTAGGTCGCTTACGTCAAGATCTTGCAAAAGAGCTTAATATTATTCCACAAGATCAGTTTAATTTTTCATGGATAACTGATTTTCCATTACTAGAGTATGATAAAAAAGAAAAACAATGGAATGCAAAACATCATCCATTTACATCACCAAATAATGATTGGGAACATCAAGAGCTTAGTACAATAAAAGCGCGTGCTTATGATGTTGTTTTGAATGGTATTGAACTTGGTGGTGGATCAATTCGTATTCATGATCGCCATGTACAAGAAAAAGTGTTTAATGTCCTTGGTTTGAGTAAAGAAGAGACTGAATCAAAATTTGGTTTTTTATTAGAAGCACAAGAACTTGGGTTTCCACCGCATGGAGGTATTGCTTTAGGAATTGATCGCTTTATTATGTTATTGACTAATGCAGTGTCTATTCGTGAAGTGATTGCATTTCCAAAGACTGCGCGAGGCTATGATCCAATGATGGAATCACCAACACCGGTAGAAGATAAACAACTTAAGGAATATGGATTGCAACAATCAATTAAAGGTATCAATAAATAGTTCTTTGTTTAAATCGTCACTAGTTTCAGCAAATGTAATATATCCATATTCTTTTCTGTTATCAATGTATTGGGCAATATTTTGTTTGCGAGCTGAATGACTAAAAATAACATAATCATAGCGAGCTGAATCATCATCATATGTTAATTTATTGAGAAATTCACGACGTATAAAATAGGTGCAATGAACAACGGGGACTTCGATAAGTCCCTTTACTTCTTGATTAAACACCGTGTAATAAAACGGAGAATGACTATAATAACCATTTTCATCAATAGCATAATGGTAGTTAGAATAGTAAGGACTGGAATTATTGCCCGAACACCGTAATAGAGGTGCAACTATCGGCTGATATGTTTGCATCATAGCTTCAATAACATCAGGATAAATAAAGTTATCACAATCTGCTACAAAATAATGAGAGTTATGGCGCAAAGCCCAATCAATGGATTGCTGTCTAAGTGTGCATATTACTTTAAGCCTCATATAGTTCCATTCGTGTTGCTTGAATTGTTGTACGGGTTCAATTACATCAGTATCATTAAAGTAAATTTTTGCATAATTTTTTCCAACACGTGTAATCCATTCTTGTAAAATTGTTGCTGTTTCATCGTTGTTATTATTTGTTCTAATATAAAGATATGTTTTATGTGCTGGCCATGTTTGGTTTTCAATGCATGTTAAGTACAAAGGAAGCGTATGGGCTTTATCTTTGGCTAATATTGCGATTGTGACAAATTCATCAGATTGTTGGTGTGCATATAGGGGTGATAATAAATATAATAATACGTAAGAAACAGTTACTACTATAATAAATTTTTTTTTATATATGGTATTCATTATTTTACCTTTTTTAAATTTATATATTTTATTTCACTATAAAAAACAATTTGATCATTGGCAAGCAGGCAAGTGAATGATATCCTTTGTAGGATATATATATGATATTTTTAGAGAGAGGGTATTTGTTGTGGCAAAAAATGATGTTGTTGGAAATCTTGTATGGCTTGATCTTGAAATGACAGGATTGGTTATATCTCATGATGTCATTTTAGAAATAGCAACAGTTATAACTGATGGTCAACTAGAAGTAATAGCTGAAGGTCCTTCATTTATTATTCATCAAACAGAAGAGAGATTAACTGCAATGGGTAAATGGTGTCAAGATCATCATGGAAAAACAGGATTGACTGAAGCTGTTCGCCAATCAACAACAACATTAGAACAAGCTTATGAAGAAACCTTAGCATTTATTAAACAATATTGTCCGATTCACACAGGAATTCTCGCAGGAAACTCTATATGGCAGGATCGTGTTTTTCTAGATAAATATATGCCAAATATTTCGACTTATCTTCATTATCGTACTGTTGATGTTACCAGTATTAAAGAAATGGTGCGTCGATGGTATCCAAGCAACAAAAATTGTGAATATAAAAAATCAGATCGTCATCGTGCATTAAGTGATGTATATGAATCAATTGCTGAACTTAAACATTTTCGTAAGAATTTTTTTGTATAAAGATGTATCGCTTACATTGCCCATATCGTGATTATATGTTTCTCACATTGTTTTTCTGTAGTAGATATTTTTTCATCCCATGATACAGATCAAAAATAACAAGATGCCCCTCGGTAGCATTATTGATATCCATATATTCAGCAGTTTGTACTAGACCTTCAGAAGCAGTTTTTTATAACGTTTAATTTTTCTAATCACACATCCAGTTCTATTGTAGAAAAATTAATTTCTCATATTTTGAAGCACTTCTGCTGAGCGAGCTACAAAATCGTGATCAAAACCTTTTTCATTTAATACGTTAAATACAATGTTTTGATTAGATATTCCTGGTTCAAGCTTGTAAGGGTAACAAATATTTCCCTGTTCATCAAACGCAACTGAAACTTTATAGTTGGCAAAAGCACCTGTTTTTTCTAACTCATAAACTAATGGTAAATGTGTTGTGGTAAGACAAATAGCAGTATTACATTTTCCAATAGTTTCAAATAATGCATAGGCTGCTGCCTGTGATTCTTTATAAGCAGCACCATCCAATGCTTCATCTATAGCTGTAAGTGCGAACTCAGATGGTGTCGTTTTTCTTATCACATCAAGAATTTCTAATGCCCGTTCTACCCCAGCGGTAAATTTTGAGTTACCTTTAGCAATATCATCAGTAATATTCAGATAAGTAATAATGCGACCAAATGGAGTAAATTCTAATGATTGTGCGGGAGCAATGCCAAACGATTGTGCTAAAATAATACAAATCAATAAACCACGTACAGTGATAGTTGTTTTTCCTCCTGCATTAGGCCCAGAAACCACAATATTTCTGCAATGATTATACATATCGCCAAGACGTAATGTGTTAGCAACCACATTCTCAACATCGATAAGAGGATTCCAAAAATCGGTTGCTGCTATCGCTGGAGTGTTTTGATCATTAATACATGTTGGAAAACAAAAGGTAATCTGTTTGTTTTCAAACTCTTTATAAAGTCGTACAATAGACATTTGTGCATCTAGTTCGCCAACGGCTGCGATCAAAGGGGCAAATTTATTTTTTAATTCATGCATTAACTTATAAGCAGATATCAATCTTCCTTCATATGAGAAAAATGAGACTGTACCTTTAAAAGTGTTTGTGGATAGAAGCTCTAGTAAATGGCGTACATCAGAATCATCTGAAAGCTGTTCAAAGGTTAGCTTCAGTTTTTTTATTACTGGCAAAGATGCTAACTCTGTATAACGTGATGCCTCATCAACTACTTGCTTTATATTATTCATGTATGTTGCAACATGAATTAATTTAGTTTGAAGACATCTGCTAAAAATAATTCCGGTCTTAAAGTTATTATGATAGTTGTAGGTTTCTTGTAAACCCATTAAGCCGTCACTTATGTTAACGAGCCCGTTCGTTATAGATGATTCATAAGCCCATCGTAATGCATAAAATATACTACCAAAAATAGCAAACTTACTAAGTTGTCCTAGATTAAGGCCAACACTATAGTCTTTAAGTAATTGGGGCGAGTCGATTCCTATAGTCTGACTTAAACCATAACAACATAAAAGTGGTGTGCCAATGATATTTCTGAGATTACGCATTGTATTGAGAGTAAAACGAGTGATACTTCTTACTTCAAGTATGACCTCATTTTTATTGCACCAATTAACACATTTTTTCAGATAAGGAATTTTTTCTTGTCCTATTATAGCAAATGTATTTTGCATCAAAAGTGGATAAAATAAATCTTCACAGAAAAATGATAATATCACATCCTCTGTTTTTCCTAAATCTTCTAGCTTAATATTGATTGAACTAAAAAAACTCTCATGAGAAAGAAGCATTTTAATAGTATGTTGCTGCGCACGAATTGCATCGCTACTTGATAATGGCTGAATTATTTTACGATATAAAACTGCTTTGCCCGCTTCGGTTGAAGCTCGATCAAGTTTTTCAGCCAAACATAGAGAGGGATTTGTTTTTGGGCCGCATAATATTTCTAAATTTTTCCATGATAATTCATCAAGGACATTAGAATCTTCTAAAGATCTACTGTCACATTCTCCTAACAACTTAAAAATTGCGGATCTCTTTATTTTTTTTGGTAAGTTTAGTGATTTAGCAAGCGATTCCTCAATTAATTCATAGAACTGTTTTTCTTGACTAACAAGAGCATTAATTGTATTGCTGGACATTATATCACGTAACTCGACAACTGCATTTAAATTTTCTTGAGCGATTTTTTCATATAATGATGATTGTGGATTAAAGCCAGAGTTTATTTTTTTCTCGGCAGTAATGGCAAAAATAAAAACAAACAAACCATATAAAATATATTTCTGTGTAGATGACATAATAGTTCTCCTCTTTTTTTTTATATTTTTCTGTTTTGATAAAGGGGAACTATCCCTTTGTTGTTTCATTTGCATATGTGTAATATTAAAATAATGTAATAATTATAATAATAATGGCTGTTTAGTATGATTATTTAGTTTCTATATGTAGTATTATGTCATTATTTTAATTAGCATTATACACTATATTTTATATTCATTTGTTATTATTGTCAAATTAACGATTGTGTTTTTTTGTTGTAGCAAAGCAATAAGTTCTTATATGTGCGCAAAGGCTTAGTCTAATATGAAATGTAATAACTTTCTGATAGAATATAATTTAAGAATAATTTTATGTATGAAAGGCGTTGCAAATCATGAGACAATTTCAATAATTATCATATCACGAAAGATACAAAGTTTATATAGGCCTATCAAAATGAAAATCAAAGAAAATGATAGCGCATTGTATTGACAGGAGGCCCTTGACAATAACAAGAGAAATTAATAGAAATAGCGCATTATTGATGAAAAGCTTACGATTAAAAGCATTACTTTCGACAACGGTACTGAATTTACTGATCATACTGAATTAAAGAGCCTCGGAATAGAAACATATTTTTGTGACGGGGGTAAGCAATGGTAAAAATACGCTATAGAACATTTAGATGCATGTTAAGGCGTTACCTTCTCGTTAATCACCTTGCTGAAAACATTACCAAGGAGTATGTTGAGAGGGTTAAAAAAATGATTAATCATATGCCAAGAAAAATCTTATCACGTAAAACACCATCAGGATTTGTTTAGGCAAGACTTTTCATTGGACAAGTTAAATGAGAGTAGGAAGAAGCTTGCCTTGTCGGTGACAGAGGCAATTGTTGTCAATCAGAAAACATTAGGCATTGCATTTCATTTTTGACTTTGCCTCATGAATATAAAAAGTCAGATCGTCATCGTGCATTAAGCGATGTGTATGAATCAATTTCTGAACTTAAACATTTTCGTAAGAATTTTTTTGTATAAATATAACTTACATTGTCCACATCGTGATTATATGTTTCTCATATTGCTTTTCTGTGATAGATATTTTTTCATCCCATGATGCATTAGGATTACGATCAAAAATAACAAGATGCCCCTCGGTAGCATTATTAATATCCATATATTCAGCAGTTTGTGCTAGACCTTCAGGAGCAGTTTTTTCACCGCGTTTAATTTTCAATTCAATAACAATCCGCTGATTTTTCCATTCAAGTAATAAATCAACACGCTTTCTTCCCAAGGCATATTCACGATGAAGTTTACCACCACCATTAATAATGCGTTGCAGAAATGCCATTAACAAAATATGTGGTCCTGATTCTTTGTAAGCAAATTTTTCTAACCAAATATCAGAATTTTCACGATAAAATTGAGTGAATGCTTGCAAAAGTTTATGCATGTTTAATGAGCCATCTTGATGCTGGTACCAAGATAACTGTTGATTGATCCCTTCTTGCTTAGTATAAGCTAACGCCCGAGGAATAACTTCTTGATAAATAGGATTAGCGATAGCAATTCCTTTTTGACTTATTAATCCTAAATCGCGCACATATTGTAAATCATCTGATGGAAAATCTGCTTCCTCTCCCGTGCCACTGATAATAGTATCAATAATGTTATATACGCGTGGCTCTCTTAATTTGTCTATAAGTTGATCAATGTGCGTGTCTCGTCGTAAAATTAATGTTTCTTTTGCTAGTTCAATAACATCTTTAGTAATTGGTATAGTACGATCAGTAACATCTTTGAAGCATGCTTGATATGCGAGAGCATTTACTAGCCATGGTTGACCTTGTGTTAAATGATAAGCATATTCAATTGCTTCATCGGTAAATTGTTGGCCAGTTTCATCCGAATGTTGAAGATACAACATTCGTACTTGGTCTAATGAAAAATTAGGTAGAGTAAGGCTTTCAGCTTTTATATTGAATGCACTACCACCAAGAACAAAGTTATCTTTTTCAGGTGACCAGATCTGATAATCGCGGACATCACGAACACCGATTAAGCAAATTGATTGTGGAAAATAATCGGGTCGATCAGCATATCCTGCTCTAAGTTGCCGTAAAACAGAGATTAATGTATCACCAACCAGTGAATCTATTTCATCGATAAAAAGAATTATTGGTTTAATGAGTTCTGTACTCCATGCTTGCATAACATCTTTAAAACTGGTTCCCGATAGTTTTTCTAATGCTTTTTCTATAATTATAAAAATAGGATCATGTGGATTACAAATTATTTTTGCTCTACTACGCAATTGTCCTAAAATAATTTCCATACCACTGTTTACATTATTTCGTGCAATTTGAGCAGGTTCAACATTGATATAGAGAGCTTCATATTTTTCTGTAGTATTTAATTCATTAATAAACAGTTGAATTGCAGTAGTTTTTCCACTTTGACGTGGGGCGTGAAGAATAAAATATTTTTTTTGTTCAATAAGCTGTTGTAGTTCAGCCTCATTTAATCGATGAGGAACATAGTAATGATCTTGTGGGTTTATAGGCCCTGCTGTATTGAAAAAGCGCATATTTTTTCCTTAACATAATTATTACCTAATGTGTTTATAGTATACATTTAACAATAATATTTGGTTAATTATAGTCAATTTTATTATAGAAAATTAAAAATTAGCTTTTGTTGAAGATATAAAGATTATTTACGAGATATTTTTGTTTTTTTATTGTTGATTTTAGATTTTGTGTTATTATATAATTGAATATATGATAACAGTATAATTTGCTGAATAAAGAAATATTAAAATGAAAACAAAAAACAAACTGTATTATTTAATAATTATCTTGCTCATTAGTTCTTCTGTGTCTATGCAAGGAATGTTTGCCTCAAAGTACTCCAAGAAAGTCCAATTAAATAAAAAACTTCTTTCTCAAGTTGCAATGCAAAAATCAGCTCAGCAATGGCAAAATACACAAAGTCATAGAGATCGGCTTGTATGTCCTGGTGAACAAAAAAAATTATTTAGTACTACTCCCATACAAAACGCTAAACCTATAGGTCAAGGGGGAGTGGTTGATTTTATTAAGTCATGGCTTTGGAAACCAGTTAAAGCTAGTGAGCGAGCTTTATATTCTGAGCTTAGAACTAAAGGTCTTGAAGGGATATTACATGAATTACTTTACCCTGAACATACAAAACGCGTAGTAGATAGAGCTGGCCTTATGCGCGATGTACGTATTTTTGATGAAGAAGATCGCAAAAAGGCAGAAGAAAAACTAAATGGCATAATAGAATTAGATGAAAGCTATAAAACATTTATAATGCCAGAAATTGATAAATATGAAGACAAAAAAAATCTTCGAACAGAAGAATCTGTTTTAAATACAACTCTTTTTAGTTTTTACCCTCATAGCATTAAATCGTCGTATACTTTTAAAGGAACAATATTGGACGAAGTTCTTTATAAGTTATTTTCAGGTGAACGCGCTACTGGATTTTATACCACACTACATAATGAGTTGAATTATATAAAATTAGCTCAAGAATTGATAAATAAAGGCATGCAAATAAATCCGGATAATGAAAAAAATTACATGTTAGGTTATGTTAAAATATTGATGAGAGCCTATAAACAACTATATAAGCCAAAATCTTTTTACCATGAATCTCTTTCATTTATGGATGAACATTCGTTTAAACAATTATTTAAAGAATTAGATCCTATCCTAGAGTACTTGATATCAGATCAAAAACTAAAGCAAGAATTACATCACATACAAAAAGAACGTCAAGAAATAGAAGCAAATCCGCAAGGATATAGAGATAAGATGAAAGAAGAGAAAAAACGTGAGGAATATATTTCTAAAAAGGGACAGATATTACAATGGGAATATATTAAGCAAACAGGAGACTGGAATCGATCTACATCAAGCTTTGATTCTGAGGTGAAATTTGATGAATCAGAATATCAAGAATGGAAAAAAACAGGCTTCTTGCGTGGTGAACGTGAAAAATGGGAAGAACGGCAACGTCAACAGCAGTATGAATCTTCACAAGATGATTTTCCACATGTTTCTAAGGAAGATAAGATTAAAATTAAAGAATTAACGACGCATTTCAATTTACCATCTGATGCGCCAGCTAAAATAATTATGCAACGTGTTAGAGCTTATCAGAAGAAAGATCATCCCGATATATTAGAACATAGAACAGATTTATCGGCAACAGAAAAAGATACTAAAGCAAAAGAATTTGGTGAATT
>DATIEE010000004.1 GCA_035455925.1 Candidatus Babeliales bacterium | reverse complement strand
TCAATTACAACATCTCATATTTCAATCATTACTCTCTGAGCATGCCGCGCGATTTATTTCTATGGACAACTCAACGCGTAATGCAAATCATTTATTAAACAGCACTAAATTAGAATATAATAAAGTACGTCAAGCAAAAATCACAACGGAAATCACCGAATTAACGGGTAATTTTTAACATTCAACATATCTAATAAAATAATTTCTCCACCATAGCTTGATCAACGACTTGATTATTATTAATTTCAAAAAAATAATTCAATTGCCATGCTTGCGTTCTTTTTGCTTGAGGATTATCTGCTAGATCCCATGCAGGATAAATACGTATTGCTCGTTTACCACCTTGACCATTTTTTGACAAAACACCCTTTTCATACATGACTGATTTAGGAAAAACAAATTGCCCAAAATTATTTTTATTTCGAACGGCTACAATAAAGAAATCAATAGAATCTGATACATCATAGGGCATAATAGGACCATTATTAACTCGTTTCCATAATGTAACAAACTGTCCAACCTTTGTTGGTGTAACCTTACCCACCCGAAACAAAATATGACGATCATTCATATCAAACGTACATGCTCCATACTCTGCACTTTCTACTTCTCTAGTTATATTACTACATAGTAATCCACACGGCTCATAGACCAATTTTTGAATTAATAAGAAATCGGGATGAATATTATCTAAAACCATGTTTTTCCGTTACTTTATTCTTATGTATCATTATTTCTTTATTATACGTTTCATCTATCATAATATTGGCACCAAGGCACTGTAATTTTTTTTCTAATGCTTCATAACCACGCTTCCAATGCTGAAGTCCATACACAGTTGTAATCCCATGCGCAACCAAACCAGCAATTACTAATGCTGTTGAAGCACGAATATCTGTCGCCATAACTTCTGCTCCATATAAATGCTCAACGCCGGTAACAAATGCCTTATTATGTTCAATAGTTATATTAGCACCCATTTTGACTAATTCATGCGCATGATGAAAACGATTTTCAAACACGGTTTCTTCAATTATACTTGTTCCTTGTGCACAACATTGCAATGCCATCATTGGGGCTTGCAAATCAGTCGGAAAACCTGGATATGGTCCTGTTTTAAATGATACAGCTCGAGGTAATGGCGTTGCCTTTAAATATATACCTTTACCATCACTACCAACAACAACAATATGTCCCATCTCTTGTAACTTTAATAAAAAAACATCAAGATATTCTCCGGATGCTTGTGGAAGATTAATCTCTCCACCTGTAGCTGCAGCTGCTATAAGCAACGATCCTGCTTCAAGCCTATCAAAGATAACCGTGTGTTCAATTGGATGCAGAATATCAACCCCTTCAATGACAATAGTTGCCGGTGCTTCAACACTAATACGTGCACCCATTTTACGTAAACACTCAATTAAATCAAAAACTTCAGGTTCACATGCAGCATTAATGATTTTTGTTACACCTTTTGCCCGTGTTGCCGCCATAATAATATTCTCTGTCGCGCCAACACTTGGATATTCAAGCACTATTCGTGCACATTCTAAACTATCAACACTAGCACACAAATAATCACCATCTTGCTGAACAACAACTCCCATTTTAGTAAAATTATTTAAGTGGTAATCAATTGGTCGTCTCCCGATTGCATCACCACCAGGAAGACCGACCTGCGCTTTTCCGCACCGAGCTAACAACGCTCCCATAATCAAAATTGATGCGCGTGTTTTTTGCATGATCGTACTGCTAACGCACCACGAAGATATCGTTGATGTATCAACTAATAATTGATGTTGTTCAGTATTAAAAAAAATAATAGCGCCAAGACAACGTAATAATTCTATCATTTCAAATACATCAGCCGAAACAGGAACATTGTGTAATACAGAGCTACCTGACGTTAATATCAAGGATGCAATTATTACCAGCACTGCATTTTTTGCTCCAACAAGTTCAACTTCGCCAGATAAAGGTAATGATTTTTCAACGCTAATAAAACTATTATTCATGTAAAGCTCCCTGTGTATCATGTCAATACGAATGGAAGCTAGTTTACTGTAAATGCATTAAAATTAAAAGAAATGACAAAATTGCAAATATTTGATATTGTTCAAAGCACTATTTAAAAGGCATTCTATACAACCACAGTATTACACATACAGGTTTCTTTATGAACAAAAAAAATATATCCTTTTATATCTTTACATTACTATTTTTTTATTCTTACGCATATTCAATGGATAGCACTACTCCTACTGAAGATGATAAAGCTAAACAACAACAATGGATACAATTTAAACGCAAAAAAAAACTTGGTACTTTCCATGTTTTACCTGATGAAGTTATTGAACATCACATTATAACACCTCATTTCATTGAACCTTTAACAGCTAACATTAAACATCAATTTTTACTATCAAAGAGCGAAACCAATCCATTTCAAATAATTTCTTATGAAAAACCAAACCCTAAAGCTTTCTGTCGCCATGATGGCACATATCAAATTGTCCCTGATATAGCACATTATAAAGAATGGAACAGTTACAATGATTACACAAACAAAACTAGCACTCGCGATTTAAAGGAATTATGTAAGCAAACAAATAAATTACAGTCTTATATAACATTATTACGCTCTTCAAAAAATCAAAATCTGTTCACTATAAAGGTAACAATAAACAAAGAATCTTTTGAAAAGGATATTACATATACTAAAGACAAAACAATCAATCATTTTGTCTTTAGTAATGATCTTAAGTGGGTCGTATTCGGTAGTTCTAACAAAAATTTATGTAGCATCGAATATTGCAACATGCCACCCTTCGATCATGCTCAAGGTGGTCATGTAATAAAGAACATAAATAAAATTAATGCATTATGCTCCGCACATCATTCCCCTAGTTTTGCTATATGCGGTGATAACGACACTATTTCATTGCTACAAATCTCAAATCTCTCTGTAACTACAATAAAAACAACCGCACCATCATTTACATCTATTCAGTTTAGCCCCAATGATAAACAATTACTCGCTCAAGGAGAATACGAACTTGCAGTCGTTAACATTCATAATTGTGGCAATCATGCTGTAAATGCTACTTATTCAACAGTTTCTAATACCAAAACATTTAGCTCTATTATAAAAAAAGCTTCGTTTGCACCTGATAGCAAAGCCATAATCGTAGGACTTACAAATGGACAAATTATACTATGGAACCTAATATCTCATGATATAATACCTTTTCATAGATGGTATACCAAAAATATACATGGTATTGGCTATAAAAAACCCTTCATTCTGTGGAATGAAAAAAATAATTTATTACTTATATTCAAATTCCCAAATAAATTAATCATATCTGATTCCTCTACGTATAAAAAACTCACTACGTATACGCTCGATTTCAATAATCCAACAGCAATGGGACTAACTGAAGATGAAAATACGATTGTCTTTGTAGATGAGAATGATGAAGTATATAAACTAAATTTATATACCGAAGAAGAAATCAATGACATTGAATTTATCACAACAAAAGCAAATATTTATCAACTCTGTGAATTATGGAATATATATAAAACAATCCCTAAAGATTCTGCTAAAAAAACAAAAGACATTATTAGCCTCTAAAAATTAATTGCGCACTACAGAAAAGCTTTATTTTTGCGAAAGCCTAATTTACCCGAAAATGTAAATCAATTAGCCAAAGCACATAAAAAAAAGGCACCAAAACTTGACTGCTTTGATGCATTGAAGATGATTTGATATCATTTTACCGTATCAGGTTGAATAATTCCGCCCGATATTATCATTGCCATTGCCTCTTGCCGAGTGATATCAATAACAGTAATTTCACTTTCAGGTAATATTATGAGAAAACCACTTGTCGGATTTGGTGTTGTAGGAATAAAGATACTATAATATTTTTTATTGCTATCAGGTGCAATTTTTTCATCTACCTGATTTGCAAGAAAACCAATGCTATACATACCGTTTTTTGGGAATTCAATACGAACCACTTTAGTGAATGATACTTTATTTTGAAGACTAAATGCATCAACTAGTTTTTTTATACCGGAGTAAACAGGACGGATGAGAGGTATTCTGGAAAAAAGTTGCTCAATTGCATGGATGATCGGACGTAAAATAAACATATTATACAAAGTTCCTGCAATGAAAATAATGGCAATTGCAAGAATTAATTCAGAATAAGGGATTGTCCCTAAAAAGGGCACTCCAAAACGCTTTAAAGGTTCAAGCCAACTTTGTAAAACTCGTATTGTAAGGGTAAAAACTGCTATTGTTAATGTTATAGGTAATATACTAAATAACCCTGTTAAAAACAGAGAGCAAACTGAATCAATGAAAGAAAAAAATATATTTTTTTTATAAGACATCTACATTCCTAATGTTTTTCTATTTCTGAGATAGTGATAGCAAGATTAGCTGGTTTACAGTGCACAAGAGCAATATTTTTTGGTAAAAAAAGATGTTGCTCAGTAATTATTATACCATGTTTGCCCGGCAAAAGCCTATTTATGTCTATATGTGCTGCAAGAGAAGCATCATCTAATGTATAAATATCTGAACGTTTACCTTCAATAGTAATTTTTACTGTTTCAGGCGCATCTATAATGTAATTATCATCAGTTTTTACAGAAAAACAGAGAGGAACATTAATGTGTAAAGTTATTACTTGATTATAGCTGGCAATATACCAAAAACTATAACCAAACATAAGACTAATAATTACCAAGGGTGCATTAGTGAGGAAAAGTTTTTTCAGGTGAATCATGCTCACGATATATTCCTTTATGTGATGGTGATGCTCGATAAGAAAGTTGTTTTTTTATTAACATACGTACATGGTGAGCAGAAATATTTTTTGTTTCTTTTCCTGAAACAATAAAGGTAAATGTTCGGCTAATTGGATGAGCACTAATGATAATCGCATCATTTTGTAATGTATGGAAAGGAGTTTCATATGACCATACAGCATTAATACCGCGTATTTTTCCTTGAGTATCCACCCATATCATTTTTTGTTCATTATAGTATGTGCTAATCAAAAGAATATCTAAAAGGTGCTTACTGATATTCGCATTAATATAAAAAGGAATAGTTAAAAAATAATCTAAAGAATCTTTATTTTCAATAATAATGGTAATTGCTTTTTGTGTATTAATTACAGTAAGGCTGCTACTTATTAGTATATCAAGCCAATCATCATGATCAGCACGCACGGGAACTATGGGACATAAAGCAATCAAATTACGTTGCAATATTTTTTCGTGCAAAATAATAAATAAAAGTAAAGCCACTGGTGCGTAAGTAAATAAAAAAGGAGAAATAGTTGGCAATTGAATTATCCAGGCGCCTATTGCAAAAATACAATACGCAAAAAAATAAATAATAAGGTTTTTAGTTCTATCAACTTGCAACCACTTACAAAATATATATAAAAATGTGGTATATAACAGTATTTCAACACAATCTCGTAAAAAAAGAACATATAACATGATATTTTTCCTTTCTTTAATTTTTACCGTAAGTGCTTCTATTATCACAAGAGTCACATAATAATTAAAGAAATACATAGATTAAGAAAAGTAAAAAGAAACAAAAGAAATAAAGCTGTACACAGCTTATTTCTTTTGTTTCTTTTTACTTTTTATAGGTAATTTAATTTGCTGTCATAGTAATCATACTAAGTGCCTTATTCGCTATGTTTATTGTTTTTTGAGATAAGGATCTATTTCTTATTGTATTCATATGTTTCTTTGCTATTTCTATCGCCTCATACGCTTTTTCTTTTATTTCATTTTCTTGTTGGTACATATAAGAAATTCTCTCTTGAGATGATTGAAATTGCGGCAATGCTGTTTTATTAAGATCTTGAGCTAGTTTATAAGCATCAGTAGCAAGCTGTAGTGCAAACTGTGGTGAAAATTCTTGTCCTGTTTCTATATTCATTGAATAAGCATTATGCATTACAAAACAAGCAATCAATAGAGGTAAAAAATAAGCAAATTTCATCGTACATCCTTTAATTAAAACGATTTTAGTATATTAACATAAAAAATTTGTGTAAATTTCTTTTAGTTAGTTTAAGTATTACAAATAATAATTAAAAAAAGCAATATTTTTAACAAGAGCATATTTATATATAAAGATAATATAGTTAATTTTAATCTTACTTCACCTATAAAAAACATGATGTTTTGTTTTTTTTAGTTTGATCTGTATGCTTAATTAAAATCTATTTTACATAGGAATTGGATATTAAAATATAAATAATTAAGTTAAAGTATAACAAAATGGCACATGAATCTATTGTTTTAACGGGAGATCGTCCAACAGGGCCACTGCACCTAGGACATTATCTTGGTTCACTTAAAACACGTATAGAAATGCAGGAAATATATAAACAATTTGTGATGATTGCTGATACACAAGCTTTGACAGATTATTTTGATCGACCTGAAATGGTGCGTAAAAATGTTTTAGAAGTATGCCTTGATTATCTAGCCGTTGGCATTGATCCACAAAAATCAACACTATTTATACAATCACTTATTCCTGAAATAGCTGAACTTACCGTCTATTTTCTCAATTTGGTATCAGTAAATAGATTAATGCGCAATCCAACAGTTAAATCTGAAATCATTCAGAAGGAATTTGGTGAACGTTTATCTGCAGGATTTTTAACCTATCCAGTATCCCAAGCAGCAGATATCGTTATCGTAAAAGGTACGATTGTGCCGGTAGGCGAAGATCAATTGCCACACATTGAACAAACAAATGAAATTATACATACATTTAATCGTACATATAATAAAGAAGTATTTGGTCATGTAACAGCCCATACTTCTAAAATTAGTAGATTACCTGGTATTGACGGAAAAACAAAAATGAGTAAATCATTAAATAACGCTATTTTTTTGTCTGATTCTGCTGATATCATTGCGGAAAAAGTAATGAAAATGTACACAGACCCCGATCACATTCATGTTAATGATCCTGGTAAAGTTGAAGGAAACGTAGTATTTAGCTATCTTGATATCTTTGATACAGAGACTGATGTTTTGGCAGAATTAAAAGCTCATTACTGTCGAGGCGGGCTTGGTGATGTTGCACTCAAAAAGCGACTAATAAATATATTAAATACATTATTAGAACCTATTCGAAAGCGACGGGCATATTATGCACAGGATACACAAGAAGTAATGAATTACGCATTGATAGGATCAGAAAAAGTTCGTCACATTGCCGCACAAACCATGAATGAAGTACGTGGTGTTATGTGTTTGGATTATAAATAATTACTAGAGAAGGAAGTTAGATGAAAAAATATCGTAATCGTTTTTTATTTATCACGGTTTGCGTTGGAATTATTTTTTTTATTGGTATGAGTTTTTTTGATACCATATATCACGTAAAAGATGATGCTGGATTAATGATTGCTCAAGAGGTAATACAATTGCGTGATATTTTTCATCGTATTCATAAAACATGCATTATTATTGATTTTGATGAACAAAAAAATCATATTAATTTTTTGAATGTGGAAAAATTTTCGGGTTCTGAAGTAGGGCCAATGAATTTAGTACATCCAGAGAAATGGGAAGGGCCATATTTAAAAGACAATCCAACACTATACCATATTCACTATCAAGTAGTATCAACAAAAAAAGGTTATTTTATAACTCCTGGAGATGGAGTAACGTTACCAAATAAAAAAATTATTGGTAAAGATATTGTGCTTGATCAAAAAGCTGATATTGACGCAATGATGCTTAATCAAGAAGCATTATTATATAAAGATAAACCATTGGCAGCACGTTTACATCTTGGTACACCGATGAATACGCAATTTTTTCTCAATGATGATAGCGATCTCGCATAAATTATTTGTATGCGCGTTATATGAAAATTTTTAAATGAAAAAAGATATATCAATCCTAATTGGCAATGCATTGGATCGTTTTGATACATCTTTATATGGATTTTTGGCTCCTGTAATGGGGCCAGTTTTTTTTCCTGACCATGATCCAATTGTACAATTAATATTAACCTATGCAACATCGATAACATCCTTAATTTCTCGCCCACTTGGCACATTTCTTTTTGGTTTAATTGCACGACGAGCAGGACCCATTATTGGCCTCTCATATTCATTAATTGGTGTTGCTATTACAACGGTATGCATTGGCAGTATTCCAAGTCATGCAACCATTGCGTGGCTGGCACCATTAAGTTTGGTATGTATGAGACTGATACGAGGTATTTGCGCTGCAGGAGAAAGTACTATAGCTAAATTATATATTATGGAACATAAGTCAGAGAAACAGGCTTTGATAGCATCTCATTTTTATCACAGTTCTACTATGCTTGGTATTATCCTCGCATCAATTGTATCAACAATAGTTATTGGATCTAATCATGCTCTGTGGAGAGTTTGTTTTTGGTGCGGTGGAATAACCGGTTTTGTTGGTTATTTTTTACGATCGTATGAATTTAATAAAAATGAGATAAAAAAACAAGAACTCTTTGATGATTATACTATTTCAAGTATTTCATTATTATGGCGCAATCGCGGTAATGTGATGCGTGTTGCCGCGGCAACCTGCTTTTCTCATATTACCTATGCAGTACCTTTTGTTTTTATGAATAATTTTGTACCATTTGTCACATCAATCACCTTACCTACTATGATGGTTCTTAATAGTACATTATTAATTTTCGATATGATCTTTATACCTATTATTGGTAGATGTGTAATGCGTTATAATATTCATACAACAATGACTTACGCAGCAGTTATTTTGGCATCTACTATTATACCATTATTTTTCTTTTTACCAGGCGCATCGTTGGTATACGTCACTGGAGTACGTATCTGGATTGTAGGCTGGGGTTTGGTTTTTTTATGTCCGTTACATTTTTGGTTTAATAGCTTATTTTCAGCATCAGATAAATATTTTCTTGTGGGTATGGGTAATGCATTAGGCGTAGCAACATTAGGACATATGACAACACCAATTTGTTTATGGTTATGGTACATCAGTGGTATTTCTTATTTTCCCGCTCTCTATATTGCTGGTGTTATGCTTGCAACTGCATATGCAATTTTTACTTCTCGTAAATTTGTTATGGATTGATTAAAAAAATTGAGAATAGTTTTTTATATAACCATCCTCAAATTTAGTTTTACAACCATATTATAAATTGTTATAGAGTTTTATTGCCATATTCTCTGGTGTTTCACCTAGAAATTCCCCTTTAGAAGGAATATACTTAAGAGAAGAAATATTAATTTTACGGAGTGCTTTCATCTTAGTTCCATAAAACCCTATCTCTGATCCGTCAGATACAAAAGATACAGCTGGTCCTGAGCTTTTTGTTAAAAAGTTATCTAGGCCACTAACTAATATTTCTCTTATACTTTCGACAACTGTTTTTCTATCTTTTACTGGAATTTCTTGTAGCAATAAAATTAATTTTTTTTTATAATGTTCAATGAGAAGATTATCCAAAAATTTTTTGTAATCTTCATTATCGTTAGAATTGGCACGGTAGTTTTTATCGCGATATTATAAGTGTAAAAAAAATGTTATTACTCTGTGATTTATTTCTCCACGTGTTAATGAATTTGCCAATGGATTCTCTAAATAAGGGTCTAAATAGGGAATTGTTGTAAAATTATTAGTTTCCTGTTTAACTTCACGTAATGCTCGCGATTTAGTTCCAATACCTCCCATTTCTGACCCATCAAAAGTTGACATTAGAGCAGGTCCCTCTTGTCCTATTAAGAAGTTATTTAGGCCTACCATTAAAATCGAATAAATATCAGAACTCCATGCTTCTCTATTTTCCAAGGGAATTGCTTGTAATGCTAAGTATATTTCTTGCTTATAATGCTCAATAAGAATACTGTCGAGCGTCTGATTAATTAAGCTATTTTTATCCAATAACAACCCATTTCGCAGTTTTTTAATTGTTTTTTTTGACCAATAATGAGCATCTAATGTTTGCTGAAGTTCTTTTCTAAGTTCAAGATTAGTTACTGGATTAGAAAAAATGAAACCGTTAACTAATAATAACGACAATAGTGATACGTGTTTTATGGCCATCGTTGACTCCATGATAAAGGGTATTAACATAATATAATTAACTACGGTGATTATATTAATCTATCACAAAACTAAATAATGTCAATTTGCGACAAAAACATTAAGTATTGTTTATACAAAAGAAGAAAATAGGTATACAGCAATTTCTTTTGAGTAAATTCATAAAAAAGCCTTTGAAAATTAATTCAAAGGCCTTTTTTTATTTGATAAGCAAAACAGGGAAAAATGTGTTTATTCTACGATTGAAGGTGTAACCACAAGAATCAATGATCCATTATTATCTGCTTCATTAACAGTAATAGTTGCTGATTCATTGTATGATACTTCTACTGGTAATGGTTCAGTAATAACAACTACATCATCACTATTTTCTATTGCTTTAAAAAATTGAGTTTGAAGTTTAACAATTTGACCATCTATTTGCGCTGAAAAACTAATGATTAATGTATCAAGATTGTCAAAAACAACTGATGTAGTTTTATTTTCATCAATAATAATTGTACCTGTTGCATGACGTTCAATATCCTGACTTATTATTGTTAAATCAAGATCTAATTGTACTTGTGCTGTTGCAAGTGTAGACACTGCAAATAATGCGCTTAATAATACTTTTTTAAACATGTTTGTCCTATCTGTGTTGAACGATTGTGTGAAGAAAAACTCCCTATTTTGCATGTATCTAGTTTAAGGCAGTTATGTGATAAAGGCAAGATAAAAATTATCTGTTGTGAAATAGCATGCGTCAAGCCAACTAGCCTATATAAAGGATATAGTTGGCTTAAATGTTTAGTTGCAATTTTAGCCAAGTATAATGTAAAATAGAGTTAGTTGGCTAAAAATAAGGATAGCATTATGAAATCATTACACGTAAAAATAAAAAAGAATTTTATTGGCAGAATTGCTGAATTACAACGGTTACAGAAAATTGGTTTATCCCATGAAGCTAGTATTATTATCATGTATGGTCGAAGAAGGATTGGAAAAACCGAGCTTCTTGAACAAGCATTTCGAGAAAGAAATTTATTAAAGTTTGAAGGAATAGAAGGTCTTTCGCAAAAATCTCAACTTGCGCATGCAATGAATCAATTAGCAACATATGCTGAAAGTCGTTTGCTAACCAAAACAGTTCTAGTTAGTTGGCGAGAGTTTTTTGAACTTCTCTATGATTACACACGAAAAGGCAAATGGACAATTTATTTAGAAGAATTGCAGTGGCTTGCGCGCTATGATGATACATTAATCGCTGAACTAAAATATGTATGGGATAATTTTTTTCGTCATAACCCTAAGTTAATTGTAATTTTATGCGGCTCTGCACCTTCATTTATGATTGATCATGTTATACATTCCAAAGCATTATATAACAGATCTCAGTATGAATTTCATCTTAAAGAATTTAATGTCTATGAAACTAAGGAATTTCTTAAAAAACGAAGCGTCAGAGAAGTTTTTGATGCATATTTAACCGTTGGTGGTGTTCCAGAATATTTAAAATGGATCACTAAAGAATCTTCAGTATTTATTAGTCTATGCAAGCATTCATTTACTTCTGGAAGTTTTTTTGCGCGCGAGTATGAGCGTATTTTCACGAGCAGTATGTCGAACAATAAATATTATCGAGCAATTATTGATATTGTAAGTACAAAAAAATTTGCGACAAGAACAGAGTTAATGCAACTACTTGATATATCGTCGGGTGGAAGCTTGACTAATGTATTATTGGATTTAGAAAAGTCTGGTTTTATTACTCATTATTATCCATTTAACCTGGAAGAAAATACCGTTCTAACTCGGTATGCAATTGATGATAATTATATGCATTTTTATTGTAAATTTATTAAGCCATTACAAAAAAATATTGCAACTGGCGCCTATGATAATAATCCAAAAAGTGCATTAAAAGTTGATAGCTATAGTAAATGGCTTGGCTTTGCATTTGAACGGTTCTGTCGTAAATACCATTACGTTATAGCAAAAATTCTTTATTTTTCTGGAGTCCATTATCGATCAGGAGTTTTTTTTAGTCGTGCAACTAATAAGGAAAACCCTGGTTATCAAATAGATTTGATATTTGATAGAGCTGATAATGTCTACACTATTTGTGAGATGAAATATTTACAAGGTAAAGTTGGCACAAGCGTTATTGCTGAATTTGAAAAAAAATTGTCGTTGTTTCCTAATAAAGGAAACAAGACAATTCATAAAGTGCTCATTTGCAGCGAAGGTGCTGAAGAAGCATTGCTTAAACGTGCATATTTTGATGATATTATTACGTGCGCTCAGATTCTTGAGGCACGTAATTGGTAGCATTATTTTTTAGATAGCGCAGCAAGGTCTTCATATGTACAATTGGGCGTAATAGTTTTTATTCCATCTGTTGTTGCAAGATATAACTTTGTTTCATCGTCATTCATGACCATACTATGCGTATTGTCTATTTTTATAGTGCAGCCAAGGTAGTTTTTTGTGCATAATTTTGGCTTTTCTTGTGTAACATCCCAAACGTATATACGTTCCTTATCAGAAGCAAATATTTTTTTGCCTTCAATATCTTCATAGATATTTTTAATATTAAATTCTGCTCTATGTGCATAAGCAGGATGTTGTATTGTTTGCATTGTTTTGACACAAGCAGTGAGGTTACGCATATCCCATTGTTTAATGGTCTTATCATTTGCAGCTGAATAAATCAATTCAGCATGTTGTTTACTGGCAACAATATAGTTAATGGCGTTATATTTATGCGCATCCCATTTACATACAGATTTATCTAAACGACAATCAATTACTTCAATGGAGCCACCATCATGTGCCAAGTATACCATTCTATTGTTTAGCATGAGGCTTTCAGGAGATGAATATTGCGGAAGTAATTTTATATAATAACAGATACCTGATCCCAGATCACCTATATTCATATGATCTATTTCATCTGTTGAACAAAAAATATTATCTTCTGCAGCAAGGTGTTTAACACTTGCGCAATGGTGGCCTGTTACATTGTGCAGCAATGTATTATTACTTATATTCCATATTTTAATAGTGGTATCTTCTGAACCTGAAAGTATTATATGATCATTTCCTGGAACGGTTGTGCAGCAAGTTATTGGTTTTGTATGGCCTGATAACGTTGTTTGTTTATTATTCGATTTTATATTAAATGTACATAAATTATTACCTTCGCCTATGATGTATAAGTTTTTTGCATAGTGAGTCTTTATTAAAAATGGCGTGTGTAATTGATATGATTTTTTAATGCCAAGTTTTGGTATAAATGCTGTATAATTTTCTTTGCCAAAAAATTCTTCTCCACTGCCTGTATTTATTGTCCAGCCATATTTGCCAACATGCTTTTTTTTGCACTCATCTATGCTCTTTTGTAGTGTTGTTATGAGCGCAGCGCTATTTTTTTGACGATTATTATTAGTTACTCCATAGCCAGTTGCTATATTGTTCGCTGTTATTGTTTGCAATGATGGCACCTTATTCATTGCCAATGCATGTACAGTAATTAATGATCCGATACTAATAATTAAACGATATTTATGCATAGAATAATCCTTATTGTTTTATGAAATAATGTTGCTCTGTGGAGAACAATAAGAATAAATGTTTTATATGATAAGGACAATCAATTTATTGTTGGCTGTTCATACAACAATGCATTAGGTGATCTACAGAATAGGTACCACTTCCTGCAATGAAAAAACTTACTACAATGCATAAACAAAGGGCCGCAAATCCCCATGTAGAAAACATATCACCTTTTTTCAGATGAAAACGTAAGGCGACAATTAAAAGCAACATTAGCGGTAATGAACTAACACGTATACCAAGTCCAAGAATGTAAGAAAGCCCACCACAAAATTCTGTTAATGCCGCTGCACATCCCCACAATAAATATCCATGTGTAATACCAAAAAGAGATATTGCGCTGCCAATTTGTGTAAGATACGCAGGACCAGATATTAATTTTTTAGATCCAAAAATAAGAAAAATTGTGCCAAAACTGATACGTAAAAAGGTAAAACCGAGTATTTGTAAAAATGGAGAATGGTGGGTAATTAGTTTGATTATTTGTGTGCACATGTTTATCCTTTTTTTGAAAATAATACTATGGCGAAAAGCATATCAGTGAAATTATAAAATGCAAAAAATATTTTTTTTGTATGACTGCTGTTCATCCCCGGCTTTGAAAAGACAGGGTTTTCTGCTCAATTAAATAAATTTGATTGATTGGTTCTTGAATTCCACAGAAATACATACAAGTCACCAATGAAAACTATTACGTGCTATCCCCCGCAACTATGAATAGAATAGCGTGAGAAATTCTCAAATAGTTGATCTTAACTAAAGTTCCTTGTAAACTCCAACTTAAACTTTGAAATTACAAGGAATTTTTTATAAAAAGAGAAGAATTTTTAAATGAAATTACTGTTCAGTTTCATGTGCATCCAGTTTGCAGATTGCTTTGGTTGATTTAAAAGCTTGATCATCTTATTGTTGTCTACCCGAGTGCTCAAATATTTCCGCTATCTGAGAACATTATTGTGTATGGTCTTAAAAAAAAATTACGCAGAGCGATGAAATTGATAAATTATTTAATAAAAGTTTTTATCAGATAAATTCAGTGTTTTTATTAATTATAACAATTACAGGATGCCTTCATGATTACATCTTTAAGAATTGGTTTTTTGATAACATTTATAACATTCACACAATATTCACTATGCATGGACACCTTGGGGTATGGCCATATTCTCAGAGAAATAATCGTCTCTAATGATATTACATTATTGGACCATAATTCACTATGCTTATTGGCACTCGTAGATAAAAGTTGGCATGACAAAATAAGAGCAACTGCTAAAAGCAGAAGAGAATATCTTGAAAGGCATGTTTCGGAACCTCTTATAGATTCACAAACTACCTGGCATAAATATGGTAGCGCGTATTCATATTGGCAAAACAATATGAAATTATCAAAAGTGTTTCATTTTAATGGTATAAATCGAAAAGGAATATATTTGCAGTTAGTTTTTTTGAATGAAAATACTACCATAGATCAAAAATACTTAGAATGTTCACCTTCTGAATCCCTAGAAAATCCATTATTTGATAATAATAAGCCATCTTTTAATGCAGAAGGAAAGGTTTGTTTTCATGCACGTGGTTGGATGTACTCAAAAGAATGGGGTGAATGTGGCGCTATTTTTGAATATTCTCTTGATACGCATGGGCAACAAAAAACATTGCAATGTTTTGTTGATATTGGATCATCTAAACCGCTTAGTAATTTTACAAGTTACCCCGTATTGTTCCAAGCTTTTATTAACTCCCAGAAAATTACAGAAAATGAATCAACAAAAATATATCATGTTAAAGGTATAAGATTAGATGAAAATTATATTGCAACAGGGAAATTTCCTAATCCAGAAACAAAAGAAAAAATTATCACGCAATGTATAAAGACATTAGATACAAATCCACTATTAATAACTGATGTGAGCTCAATCTAAAAAAAAGCTTTAAAGAAAATCCACTAACATCGTATTCTAGTAGTATCAATAGCATTATTATATATCTAACCTACGCTTAAAACTTCTAAATTTATGTTCTTGCAGCATTAATCCAAAGTATCTTCCCTTTGCTTATGTGCTGCAAAACGTTCTTCATCAGCTATACCCGCGATTTCTTGTTCGTGCTTAATCATTACACCTAATTCATCAGTGATAATCGACATACAATGCGGAATCAAGTCCAGAAAGTATGCTAATAATATCTCTCAAATCTAAAAACCAAGCCTTGATAATCGCACCAGTAAAACTGGTAGTTTATCTATCGTTAATTACACCCAACACGATTAAAGAGTAAGTATGCCTTTTTCACGAGAACCATAGGATAAAAGTAACTTTTCCATTTCAGCTTGTTCATCTTTAGTCCCGTAGCTAGTAAGCGTAATTGGTATATTGCCGCTATAGTCTTGTGCATTGATGTCTGCCTTATGTTCCATAAGCATTGTATATTTTTTATATTACATGCTATTACTGCACAATCTATTAGTTGATAATGGTGGGGATAATACATTCTTTAACAACGCAAATTACATTTTGCTATATCATCTTCTTTTGATGAATATTAGCACCTTTTTTTTATTTTTTTTATCTATTATTTTTTATTCGGTTTCAGTTGATTGTTTTAATGCTAATGTATTATTCATTTGCTTAAACTCTGGCTGTCTTTTTATAGGCATATGATGTTGCTCAATAACCTTTGCAATGATTTCATTCATTTCATTAATTTTTTCTGCTTGTACAACACAATTTTTTACTTCTTCTGATGCAGCTACCAATCCCAATCGTTCAGCATACAATTTTTCTGATTTTTTTTGCAAATTAGGCATATCTTGTTGTATAAGACTTATGGCATTGTATAAACATTCTTTTTTATGCGTAATAAGACCAAATTTATTGCGATACTTTTCTATATCAATGGTCTTATTTTTATTTGTAGACTCAAACCAAAAATTATCTATTACTTCTGATTCAACTAAACAACATTGATTATATCGCTCATGTATATCTTCCAAACATTGCATCCGAGTATACCATCCACGATTAATATTTTCTAAAAATTTTGTGGTATTGCCATCTTTACTACATACACAATCTTTGCAAGAGCTTTTTGTAACATATGCACTACCACATGCATCAACCGCATTAACATATTTATAAGCACTTTTTCGCGTAATAATTTTTGAAGTAACTTTACTCATAACATCAATAACATTAACAGTTCCCCCAATGATAATAATACCGACGCTGCCAGCAATCAATACAGGTACTCCATAAAGCACACAGACTACTGGTAATAACCATAATGCTCCAAAAATTTCTGATATGCCACTCGAATCTCTTTTTTGAATAACTGGAGAGGATGTATTTAAATAGAGAGAACGCGGTATTCGCTTAACAGCAGGAATCAACATTGGACATGTATTTGACACATACATGATAGATACGCATAGCACAAAAACAACATTTCTACTCTTCATCTTTTTCCCAACTAAAATATAAAAAACTCAATTTCAACACTATCATCTCTTAATTTGCTATCCTACTAAAAAAATATATTTTTTACACTACAACAAAGGTACATAGATGAAACAACTATCTCTTATTATTGCATGCATTATTATTCAAAGTATTCCTTCTTTTGCCGCACAACACATGCCAGGAGTTCAAACTTGCATTGGAACGCCCGAATTAAAACACTGGTTTGGGCAGCTACAATTGGCAGAATATAACAAAGAACAAGAACAATTACGAAAAAATTCTAGGGATAATTCAAAGATTTCACAGAATGAACTTGATCAATGGATGGCAGCAAAGAAGCTTGAGATACAGAAAAATATTAGAGCACAAAAAAATAAACAATGGTACGACGAAGAGTCATTATACACAGGATATAGGCGTTCTGGACATAAAAGCTTTTTAGACCTAAGTTATGATAATTCATTCTCACAAGCACCAAGGCAGCCAGTAGAGGATGATAAACACGTAAAACTTTCACCAAATAAATTTAATCGATTAGTTATTGAATTACACAGGAATAAGTATAATTCAGAAATGAAAACTATTGCATGCTATCTACCGCAACTATTAATAGAATGGCATGATAAATCCTTAAATAGTTAATTTTAGCTAAAGTTCCTTGTAAACTCGAACTTAAACTTCGAAATTACAAGGAACTTTTTAGTGAAAAGAAAAATATGTTTAAACATATTTAAACATATACAGGATATCTTGATGATTACACCTTTAAAAATTAATTTTTTTGATAATGTTTATAACATTCACACAATATTCACTATGCATGGATGCTTTGGAACATGACAATACTGCCAGAGAAATAATTGTCTATCGTGATATTATATTAGAAAAAATTATCACACAATGTATAATTAAAATAACAAACACAAGCAAATTAACAAAAAAATAATGCTTGGAAGATCGTTAAAATACGCATAAATATACTTCAGTTATAAGAATTAGGTTCGATAATGAACAATCTCCTTATGTGTCTATTATTTTTTTTTATTAGTTGTGATGTGCAATGCATGCTTAAAAACATTAAAAGTACTGATACTATTCTTTCTAATGATTATAAGCATCTTTCATTAGCTCATGGAGCAATTTTTTGTGTATCAGGATTAATTGGAGGATTATATGATCGCGGAAATATTCATCCTATTTATGGTATAGATAAGCAAGGTCGTAATATTATTGAAAATTATAAACAAATTGACTCAATAGATCACACCGTACGACTTGTGCATACATTTTTTTATCGTATACCTGGGTTTGAAGGAGAGGCAGAACCCAAAGCAACAGAACAACTTGAATATCATGATCCGGTAGTGATTGCTCAAAAAATAGCACATACTCTTGCGTTATGCCACAGCGTTAGCACTGATTATCACATTTTTAAAAATGCCATAAATACATTAGCTACGCATAAAAATTTACAAGAGCTTGCACCTAAACTTATAAAAAATCCTTTATATCTTACTAAAAAAAATCATCTTGCATGGAAAACATTTATTGGACAAGTTTCATTACATAAAAAAAAGAATCAGATAAATTATTCTCAACAAATTGCCCATGTAATAACTGTTACACGGATTTGCAAAAATCTTGCATATATACACGGAGTTCTTGATGGATTATTAAAATATCAAGCAAAGCTTGGTGCTCATATGGGAACTATCGTATTTAATTCATTAGCAGAATGTAACCCGCAAAATACTGATGCGCTCTATCCGCAGCATATGACACAAATGATTCTGTTAGCCTTTATGTATAAAAAATATAGTAATAATCGATCTATTTTAAAGATATTTTATGATGAACTTAATAATCATTTAGACAAAAAAGTGCTTATCTCTGACTTGAATGATATATGGGTTAAGGATGAATTTAAACAGGTAACACAGCCTCAAGCTTTTGGTATACTTGCAAAAATATTTTCATCAAATAATCTTGCATCCACTATACAACAAAAATTTGCTGAGCTTGTATACTGTTCTCAGCAAACTCAAGGATTTCCAACACCGATTGGACACAGTTTTGTCGTTTATGAATACAAATCGGGCAAAGAAATTCGTCTCTTAGATTGTGGAGAGACGCCAATACGCAACTTTATTAATCTATATGCTTACGATGCTGAACAAAATAAGTTTACACATGAGCGATTAAAAGAAAATATCGATGGAAATAATGTTCATCCGTTTTTGATTGAATATTTAACATTGTTTGATGATGTAAATATGGCTTCTTCGCCAGAAGCCCATAGCACTTGGATTAAAGTTGTTTCTAATATTCCTTATGCTACTTATGTTAAAGCAATTGATGACACAATGGGATCTTATAAAAATATTGGTTTATTAGCGAATGGACTTATAGCTATACCCGGCAATGAGCAGAATCAAGAGCTATTACATTGGCTTGCTGAACATAAATATACCATTCTTGAAAAAACTGAATATGGATACGAATTGTTACCATCGATAAAAAATGTAATTATTGTTCTTAATCATATATTCGGACTAAATCTTTTTGATGATGAAGGAGATTTAGAAAAAGAATTTACGAGATTTGATTTTATTGACTATTATTTCTCAAAGTTATGTACAAAATTACATGCAACTGGTTTTTTAGCGGCAACAAAACTACCAGATAAAAAAAGTGAGGAAAAGAATTTTAATAATCTTGACTCTACATCTACAAAATTATACGCCACTATGCATCTTGCAGGTTTTACCTGTCAATTTGTAACATCATTTTCTCATGGAGAATTTAAGGTAATAGTAAAACCTCCTAGCGAAGAACTCGCGCCATTATTTGAAAAACTTTTTGACCAATCGAGTCTTAGTTTTTTAGCAACTAAAGTTACTAATCAACTTGATCATATCAAAAATAATTCAGAATTTTTGTATTCTAATCTTTTTGTTCTTAATGGTGAAAATACTGCTGAGCTACCAGATATTTTACAAAAAATATCTGAGTGTGCACATTCTCAGATGCCATTTAGTCATAAGATTGCAATGAAAAATTTTTTATTGCGATTAGCTAAAAAACAACCAAAGGAGGAAAGAGAATTGGCTAAATGTGATATTTTGAGATTATTTGTAAAAATTATTGATAATGAAGAAAGAGAGAGATCCTGTGCTACTATTACATCAATAATTGATAAAGCTTCTCATGCAACAGCATCTTTAGATCAACGTACGCACTTATCTGGCTTAGAACTATTTACTCTTTTGGTCGAAAACGATTTCAAACAAAGTTTTAAAAAAGCATTACAAGCAGTTGTCGATAGTATGATGCCATCAAAAACTTATTTGCAAATCGAACATATTAATTTATTGAATGCGCTATTTGAAAAAAATTATACGCCAGCCTTTGCAAAATCATTAGAAATAGCTTTAACCGCTTCATCATCTACAGATCAAAGCATCCAGTTTGGAGTAATAAAATTATTCAAAATATTAGTCGAAATGAATTATACGCCAGCATTTCGAGATGCATCAAACGCTATCATGTATGGTACGTTATCACTAAATAGTGAAATTAATGACATAACTATTGATTTGGTGAAATTATTAATAAAGCAAAATTATCCACAAGTTTTTGAACATGCTTTACAAGCAGCTAGACAAGCAATTCTTTCATCGAATAGCATTATTCATGATACAGGAATTAAAATTTTTGAGCTATTAATTGAAAATGATTATCAACTAAGTTTTGAATATATAGCGCAAGTTGCTGAAGACATGATAAAGTCATCAAATGATTATATTCAATTATCAGGAATTATGTTGTGCACAACATTAGTAAAAAAGAATTACGCGCGCATAGCTGAAAAGTCCTTGGAATATGCTGAAAAGGCAATAATCGCATCTAATATCCGTGTACAATTATTAGGTATAGGTCTTTTTATGGCTTTAGTTAAAAATAATTATAAGCCTGCATGTGAAAAAATTTTACATATCACTCAAAAAATTGAAATCGATTTGAAAAGTAGTATGATTAGGCATAGATGGGCTAAATTGCTTCATATGATTACAGAACGAGATTCTTATAATTGCTTATAATTCCAAATGATAAAGTAATAATCAGAATATAAAGAACTGTTTTTAATTGTTTCATTTAATACACATCATGGACAATTACCTTTTAACAAATATGCTCAAGAGTTAAAATCTTAATCAGTTAAAAATACTTTAGTATATGCGATTCCATATTATAATAAAAAGCTGTTAGTAAAATTACAAAAAATATAATTGTAGATAAAAATTTTTCAAAAAGGTCTTTTTATGAATCACAGCTATAGCGTAATTTTTCTCATATTTTATACCGTTTCAATGCATCCAATGAACAGTACATTATCTTCTGTTGTACTACCAAATGATATTTTAAAACATGTATGTACATTAGCTTTTCCATCGATACATTTACCTAATGATGAAGAATGTGAGGATAAAACAGAGGACGAAAAAAATTATGCGAATATCAAAAAAAATTTACCAATAATAGCTCAAGAGGTTCTTTCATTACGAATGACGTGTAAAACTCTTAATGCATTTATTTCCGAAAATCTTATGTCATTACTCCATCTTGATACATCTAATATAGATGCATTTCTTATAAGATCTATACAAGCTAACATTCCTTATTTTACTAAATATGCTCTTGCCCATGGCGCTGATAGCAACGCCGTTCATTTACCTAATGGTTATACTGCCCTACTATGTGCTATACAAAATAATTGCTATTCTACGTGCGCATTGCTACTTGAAAAAGACGCAAATATTAATTTAAAAATGAGAGATTATGGAGTATATGGCTATGACAATAATCCTGATTATAATTTTAATTGGCCAATACATATGGCAATCAAAGAAAGTAATGCGCAATTAGTTACACTATTTATTCACAAAGGTGCAAACCTAAATGTGAGAATAAATCGTGATTACATGAATACATTACTTACATCTGCCGTACACATAAATAATCCAATTATTTTAAAAACACTTCTTTCATCAAATACTCATAAAGGCTATCCGCATCCGTGGGAATATACTATTATTATGAGTGCACTTACAACAGCAAAAAATATAAAATTTGAAGAAAATAATCTTGAAAAAGAAGAAAATAATAGAAAAATTATACAATTATTAGAGAAGGCACAACAATCAGCGGAGGTACCTCCAATTTATTTTGTATGGGTAAAATGAGAAAAAAGATTGAAAAACCCTAGTTGTTGATTTTTGTTTTTTTTAATACACTGTAATTAATGAGTAACGTTACAATAATTAGTTTCTATGTGATTTTATATTACCTGAATTCAACTTCGAAGTGCATAACTGGAGTAGCTAAATAAGCCAGAGGCCAGTTATTGTTGCAAATTAAGAACGAGGTCTTTTGTCAACCAACTGGCTTAAATGTTACTTATGCACTTCGAGGTTGAATGTGAGATATTAAAACATGGAATTTTTTATGAATAGATACTATGCAATTTTTCGTGTATTAGTAATGGTAATGACAATAACATTTACTGGTAATATGATGGCTATTCTAACCGAAGCGATATGCATAGGTGGATGTGCGATTAGTTCTGCAACAGCAGCAAATAAGTTATTTGATAAAAACGAGCATGCAAAAAAATCCGCTTTGGAAACAATGGGACTTATGGTCGGATCAGGGCTGGTGATTGGAAAATTATTTGTACTAAATGACACAAAACCAGATAAAATAAAATTAGAGACTTATATTCGGGACATGATTTTTGGAGTAACAGTAAATTTTGTACTTAATTATGGCATTCGTCAGGCCTCTCAAGCATTGCATGATAATAGATTCACTTTTGATCAAATGGCAGAGAATTGTGATATTTTGCCAGAATCAATAGCACCTTATGTTAATCCTATTGCAAGAACGGCTACAGAAATAATTACACATCCTCAAATGCTCACTTTTGCTTGTTTTGCTGCATGTCTAGCAATGTGTATGCCATCACCTATAAAAAGGTAATTTTAACTTAAAACTAGGATCGCATTATTATGATTTTATATAGCATATTATTATTATTATTTTTGATCTTGCTATGGGTATGAAACAAAAACGAAATATGAGTACTGTTCATTGGGCAAATTTTGTTTCATTATCTGGAATTGAATATACGTATCAGTTATTACAAAATATGCAATCTTATAGCAATGCAATAGATAGAGATAAACATGATGCCATAACTATTCTTTCGTATGCAATAGATGATGATTTATGCAGAGCAACAGCAGATCTATTTTTTAAATTTTATGCGCGATTTACGTATAATTTTGTATGGACAATACTTCCTTTTGGTGGAATATATCTTGTGGGAGAAACGGCAACTGTTCATCAAAAGATGTTATCCGATATTTTTTTACCAGAATATTTTAATTGCGTGTCAAGCAAGCAACCGGTACTTAAGCGTATTCCAATATATATAATTAACAATGATGTACAATTGATTTTATATGGAACAATGCACTATTTTTGGTACAATAAATTAAACAATTACAGGATGCCTTCATGATTACATCTTTAAGAATTAGTTTTTTGATAACATTTATATCATTCACACAATATTCACTATGCATGGATATCTTGGGGTATGGTCATATTCTCAGAGAAATAATTCTCCTTAATGATATTACATTATTGGACCATAATTCCCTGTGCTCATTGGCACTCGTAGATAAAAGTTGGCATAACAAAATAAAAGCAACTGCTAAAAGCAGAAGAGAATATCTTCAAAAGCATATTTCGGAACCTCTTATAGATTCACAAACTACTTGGCATAAGTATGGTAGCGCGTATTCATATTGGCAAAACAATATGAAATTATCAAAAATTTTTGCTTTTAGTGGTCTAAATCGAATAGGAATCTATTTACAGTTAGTTTTTTTGAGTGGCAATGCTACCATAGATCAAAAATACTTAGAATGTTCACCTTCTGAATCCCTACCAAATCCATTATTTAATAATCATAAACCATTTTTTAATGCGGAAGGAAATGTTTGTTTTCATGCACGTGGTTGGATGCGCTCAGAAAGATGGGGTGACTATGGCGCTATTTTGGAATATTATCTTGATACATATGGAAAAAACAAAACATTGCAATGTTTTGTTGATATTGGATCATGTAAACCGCTTTGTGATTTTTTAAGTTACCCCGTATTGTTCCAAGCTTTTATTAACTCCCGAAATATTACAGAAAATGAATCAACAAAAATATATCATGTTAAAGGTATAAGATTAGATGAAAATTATATTGCAACAGGGAAATTTCCTAATCCAGAAA
>DATIEE010000003.1 GCA_035455925.1 Candidatus Babeliales bacterium | reverse complement strand
TCAATTACAACATCTCATATTTCAATCATTACTCTCTGAGCATGCCGCGCGATTTATTTCTATGGACAACTCAACGCGTAATGCAAATCATTTATTAAACAGCACTAAATTAGAATATAATAAAGTACGTCAAGCAAAAATTACAACAGAAATCACCGAATTAACGGGTAATTTTTAACACTTTCAACCTGCAGCCCTACCCTTTAGCTTACGCTTTTCATGCTTCTGACCAATGATCAGAATATAGAGATTTAAAATATCAAAGAGATAGTAATGAATCTAACGCATATAAAATATCGCATTTTTATACTATTTTTACTTGCCATAGGGTTTACCAATCCCTCTGATATGCATTTTGTTCACGAACCACACGTATTACAAGCTATAAATATATCACATGCCAACTCTCATAGCATCCATTCTAATGATGCTAAATGGCTCCCTTCGCAGCAAACATATTATAACGAAATAGTTAAAACAAGAGGCATATCACCACACTATACGATCGAGCACTATAAACACTATTTTGACGCTTGTGGATTTACAGAAAGCCAAATTTTAAATTACGACCGTTTATACACATCTGATGAATTTGTAAAACTTGCAAAAACATATCCTGACTATGAAAACACAATAAATCAACTCCACAAAAAACTTAACAATCTTACTTCGTTCAAAAAATTTTTATCTACTCTCTCAGGATCATATTATCCAGGATTAAAAAAACGTATACAATTTTTGTATGATGAAATAAACACCAAACGAATGATTTCGACATTTCATGAATGCATATCTGAATACAAAATATTAGATTCTATATATCGCACTTATATACCATCATTATCTCTTGCCATTGAGAAACGATTAAAAATATATAATGATATGTGCAATGCGAATATTACTGCGCATAAAACAAAAATATATGACTTAAACAATAACATCAAACAACTATTACATAATCATGGCCATGATGAAAATCAATTTAACCAATGTACAGGCAACCCGCTACAACTGGCTCTGCATAACGAATCTCTTAATATTCTTGAGCGCATTAGTTCTTTACCTGCACATTCAGCATTGCATGATCATCAAGAAGCATTAATTGATTATTCTGCATCAATAGTTGCCTATAATCATGTAGGCCTTACAGATAAAGCTATGTATATTGCTGATTTCTGTTGGACATTAATTGATTATGGTCAGGCAATTATTGAAGGAGCTGTATTAGGATTATATTCTGCTGCTAGCGATATAATTGAAAATCCTATTGAAGCAACAGCATCTATCATTGCTGGTCGACAAATTCTTGCATACCAACTTTGTAAAATTATCTATAATGTTGCTGATATTGGTTTAACAGCCATAGTTGATGTATGCCAAGCAAAAGAAAAATGGAATAACTACAGTGAACCGCTGAATAACATTATTACTGCTATACAAAACAAAAAAATGTCATTGCGAGATGCCATCGAAAATGGCACTGCCCTTGCAGTTGGATGGAAAGCACAAAGTAAATTACTGAGTGGATTGGGTAAATTTTGTACTAGCATTAAGCAAAAAAGTGTTCATTTTGCTCAAAACAACCCCTTATTGAGTCCGCAAGAGTATTTAGCAACTCCAGATGGGTTACTGCTTAAAGCTACGTCTCAATCAACTAGACTTAAACAGTCTGGACAATTAAGCACAACAATAAATGTAAAAAACAGCGTTGAAAACAAAGTAGCCAATCATAAAAGTATTAAGCGTTTAATAAAAGACGCAAAGCTCCCAACAAAAGGAAAGCTGTGGTATGTTCCTCCTAAAAAACTTCACATATCCGATGGATTGCCACGCACACGATGGCATGACAAAAGAACAGGTTTTATAGATAGATTTGATAATGTTTGGCTTCGAGGAAAAAGTAGAACTATAGGACAAGATTTTGAATGGGATGTTCAATTGTCACCACAAGGACAAAGCAAAGTAGGATGGATGACGCGTGATAATAGTCATCTCAATGTTAGTTTAAATGGAAGGGTAACACACAAATGAAATTATATTACTATATTGGAATTCATTTAATTGCTCAGAAAAATATAAATATACAAAAATTATCTACTAAACTCGACAATTATATACAAAGAAGCTTGCCCGATACACATATCATCCTAGAAGCAAATAGTTTATACTGGAAGGAACCCGAATCTAACAATATTATTTATAGTATTCTAAATAATCATAATATTAAAATATCAGACTTACTTACGCTTTTCCCTCTTTCCTGGAACTACTCAGAGGGGTATGTATATAATGTAGAAATTCAGCAACAAGTTAATAATGAAGAAGCCATATGGAGTCAATTATGCCATCCGGAAGAAGTTTTTTTAATGCCCGAAGTTGAATGGGTTCATATATATACATGGGAAATAACTGAAGAACCAATTGTGATAAATTAAAAAGTTATAATTTCATGTCTTTTTAACAAAGGTGGCCGCTATCGAACCTCCAAATATAATTTTCTTTGGTGTTCTGGAAACTTTTCGATAGCATAGCGCAGCATTGTTCTTGGCATGCGCGTAGCATATGTATCAAGAAAATTGATTAACAATTGTATATTTTTTTTACCAGCTTCACGCAACATCCAGCCGACAGCTTTACGAATAAGATCATGCGTATCAGCTAGTAGCAGCAAGGCGATTTTAAAGGTCCATTCAAATTCACTATTACGTATAAAATACCATGTTGAAATAATTGCAATACGTCGTTCCCATAGAATATTTGACTGAGCTAATGCTACAAGAATATTTTTCTCCTTATGTAACAAATGAGCACCTATAATCAAATGTGCTGATGCATCGACAAGATTCCAATTATTAACGTACTTCAAATTGCTCATGTAAAATTGATACAGTTCATTTTTGTTAGCCTCCTGAGCTTTTTGATACTGTTGCACTAAAATAATCAGAGCTAACAATCTTTCCTCATTAATTGCTGATTCAAAAAGTTTCGTAAGTTCATCGCGAGATAAATCTAAAAATTTTTTTGCTATTGCACGCAATGCAGGAACAGGAACACCAATAAATTGATCATGCTCTGCATAACTACCTATGCCGGTTTTAAAAAAATAGCTCTGCTTATCGTGGGCTACAGTTGATGATGTTGTCAAAATTGATTTAATCTGATCATTTTTATTTGTCATGGTCTAAACTTTCAAAATCAAGAAGCCATTTTTTTACGAGCAATACCGCCGCCATATCCACCAATATCTCCATTGCTATTGATAATGCGGCGACAAGGAATGACAATAGCAATTTGATTAGCCCCATTAGCATTTGCTACAGCTCTACATGCAAATTTATTGCCTATAATATTTGCTTGATCAGCATAACTTTTTGTTTGATCATAGGGAATTTCATGCAATGCACTATAAAATTCTTGTTTCATTTTTTCTGTTATCATTTTTACCTCGCTTAATAGCTTGAATAATAAACGCAATGACTCACTTTATGCTTTTAAGTATAAGGTCTATATAAAAATATGCGACCGAAATTAAGGCATTGATTTTTTATTTTGTAAGATAGAAAAAAACATGTGTCATTGCTCGTGGACAAATTATTGCATATCGATAATATATTCAAAAATTTCTTTGAAGCAACGGCAATCAACCTTATTCCATTCAACTTCACGCAAATATCTACTGAAATAATGCCGCCAACAGAAGGGTATCTGTGGGATGAATCACCAGCAGAAATTTTAAATACACTCGCTGTACAATATATTGAAGCTCAATTACAACATCTCATATTTCAATCATTACTCTCTGAGCATGCCGCGCGATTTATTTCTATGGACAACTCAACGCGTAATGCAAATCATTTATTAAACAGCACTAAATTAGAATATAATAAA
>DATIEE010000002.1 GCA_035455925.1 Candidatus Babeliales bacterium | reverse complement strand
AACGATTCATTGATTCGCGAGCATTATTTCTTATTTTTTCTTGAATTTCTGCAGTTTGTACTTCTTTAGTTAAATAATCAGATAATAATATAAGAAAGTCTTTCTGTGTTTCAGTTTCAAGAAGTTTTTGAGCATCACCAACATTTAAATTGAGGTGAGAAAGTATAAAATCACCGATTTTTCCTGCATCATTCATTTTTGACAAAATAATATGAAAATCAGGACTAAATGTGTAGCCTGATGTCGCCATTTGATCTGCAATTTTTTTAATTTTTTGTACACAAGCAATTAACTCTATATTATTGCTATCCTCGGCTTCAATTTTTTGTACTTTTGCTTGTAAAATATTTTCATTTGTCATGATATCAAGTACACGAGCCTTACATAATCCTTGAACAAGAATTTTAATACCACCTTCAGGTAGTTTAATAAGACGCATCACCGTTGCGATTGTTCCAACAGTATAGAGGTCATCGGTACTAATTGCTCCTTGTGGATCTACCCCATTTTTTGCTGCAAGTAGAAATACCATTTTTTTTTCTTCTATTGATTGATTAATTCCGTTAATAATTTTTTCATCAAGAACAAGTAATGGTACAATAATTTGCGGAAAGACAACAACATCCATTGTTGGTATAACTGGCAATATTTCTGAAGAAATATTGATTTTTTTTTGATTGACAACACTTCTCATTATCACTCCCCCTACTTTTTATTGGTGTCGCTCTTTACAATTATAGTTTATGCAATGCAACCAAAACAACTCAATAATTGTTACGCGGGAGACCAAAAAATTCTTAACAAATAGCCTTTATCTAAAATGCTATCATTCATATAAAGTTTTTTGCTATGAAAAGCCTATTTATAACTTATACTAAAAGAAAAATAATTAATTTTAATGATCAGGGCATCGCTATGGAGCAGGCAATACTTAGTGCGCACAATATTTGTAAAAAATTTAAGCAAGGCATTGAGGACATTATTGTTCTTAATAACATAACAAGTATTTTTAGGCAAGAAGAAACGTATGCAATTACCGGAATATCAGGATCAGGAAAATCAACGTTTATACATTTACTTGCGGGCCTTGATATTCCTACAAGTGGCACAATATTATTCAATAATATTTCATTACAAAAATTATCTGCTACCAAACGTGAACGCTTCTTAAATAAATCGATTGGTCTGGTATTTCAATCACCTTACTTGCTATATGAATTATCTATAATAGAAAACATTATGCTTCCTGGTCTTATTAATGGCCGTACAAAAGATAATTGTATAAAGAAGGCTCTAGAATTATTACAAAAAGTAGAGCTATCACACAAAGAGAATAGTTCGATTAGAGAGCTTTCTGGAGGCCAACAGCAACGTGTTGCTATTGCGCGTGCACTTTTTAATGAACCATCATTTTTAATTGCTGATGAGCCAACGGGAAACTTAGATGTGACCACCGGTAAAAAAATTGTGGATTTATTACTGGAATGTCGACAAGAATGGGGAATGGGTATTATTATCAGCAGTCATGATGATTACGTTACAAAAAAAATGCATGAAGTTTACCAATTATCCAAAGGTTCATTAACAAAAATGTAGAAGGCTTACATGCGATCTCAGAAAAAAATTCTCAATAAAACAATCAAGGTTGGTTTATCAACGCTATTAAGTAGGTTTTTTGGCATAGTCCGTGAAGTGCTTATGGTCAAATATTTAGGAGTAAGTGGATTATCTGATGCATTTTTAACTGCATATAAAATACCAAATTCTTTACGTAAAGTTTTTGCTGAAGGCGCACTTTCTGCTGCATTTATTCCAACGATTGTTACGACAGTGCATCATGACAACAAAAATAATATTGCAGGACTAATGTCACTCGCTTTTTTAGTCTTTGAGGGAATTGTAGTAATTATTTGTATTTTTATCATGAATTATGCAGCATATATAATTCACTTCATTGCTCCTGGTTTTTCTGATAATCAAGTAAATGCCACTATTCCAATGCTCTATATACTCATGCCGTTTATTTTATTCATATCAAGTAGTGCATTGTTGGCGGGAGCACTTAATGCAATTGATCATTTCTTAATTCCTGCTATAGCTCCAATTGTTATCAATTTTATTTTTATTATCGGTATATGTGTTTGTCTATTTTTTCACCTTCCTGTTACTACGCTGTGCTATTTTGTTGTTTTTGCTGGATTTATTCACTTTATCATGCATCTTATTATGTACATTAAATTTAAGTTTTTTTTTGGAAAAATAACGAAAGAAGATTTTTTTATATTTATACGTATTGTAGGAAAATTTTTGCTTTGTATTCCCAGTATAAGCTTAATGGAGATTGCTCTATTTATTGACACAAGTTTTGCATCATTTTTAGCTCCTGGATCAATATCATTACTTTTTTATGCTAATCGTTTTGTTGGTATACCTCTTGGTGTTTTTGCTGTTGCATTTTCTACTATTCTGCTTCCTCATTTCTCGCGCATACATACATATTCTCCTAAGCGACTTCATTTTTATTTGCTTGAATCAGCTAAATTTATTCTGTGGGTTACAGCGCCAGTAGCACTATTAATGGGATTTTTTTCACAAGAAATATTTTCAACTATATTTCTTTCAAAAAATTTCACTGTAATGCAAGTGCAGCAAGCAGGTAATATTTTGCTTGTTCTCTTGCTTGGTTTATTCTTTTTTTCACTTAATAAAATTCTACTTAATATATTTTATGCAATGCATGCAGCCTGGGTACCGGCAGTTATCGCTTTATGTGCAACAACCATTAATATTATTCTTAACATGCTTTTTATAGAAAAATTGCAAACGGTTGGCTTAGCTCTTGCAACAACATTATCAAGCAGCATACAAACGGTTTTATTTTTATTTATTTTATATAGAAAGTATAAATTTCGTATATATATATTATCATTTTTATCTTTTGCTATGCGTTATGTCATACAGCTTAGTATCGTGAGCAGCGTTTTTTTGTTCTGTTATTATAATTTTATGGCGGCGATTGTACAATGGCTACCATCTGCAATTGCATCTTTTTTTACCGTTGACATTGGCCTATGGTTATGGGTAGGTCCACTTTCTTTATTATTTATTATTATGTTATACTTTTCACGCACATTATTTAAAATTAATCTTCATTTTTTGAAATAAAATAATTATGAAAAATATAGAATCGGCTGGTATCATTACGTATGCAATAGACAATGACACAGTTTTTTATTTATTGCTTCAGTATTCTGCAGGTCATTGGGAATTTCCCAAAGGTAAAATAGAAGAAAATGAAACTAAACGGCAAGCCGCACTACGAGAATTGTTTGAAGAAACAGGATTGCATGTTGATCTTGAGGATAATTTTGAAGAAAAAATACACTATATTTTTTTAGATTATGATAAGCAATTAACAAAAAAAATGGTTTATTTTTTTATTGGTAAAGCAACAGATAAAAAAGTTACCCTTTCTTATGAACATACTGATTATGTGTGGTTACCATATAAAGAAGCATATGATCAATTAACGTACAAAAATGCAAAAATAGTTTTAAAAAAAGCTAACGAATATATTCAATCTATTGAGAATGAAGTGAAAAATTCATGATTTCATTCTCAATGCGATTTTTCCTCTGTAATAACACATTTTTGTACTCTTCATCAATCATTGCTGATACTAGACATACCCCTCCAACTGAAAAGATACCCCCGCTTGTCATTATTGCACCACTAAGACTTTTATATTGGTTATTAACAAGGTAACCAACAATTATACCAGTCGGTATTGCAGCAAAAAATGCTAAAAATTTATAATGAAACGAATCACTATTTATTTTTTCTATTTCTTTATTTACTTCTTGCAAGTTATCAGTAAAGAGTTTCAATTGAAATTCTTTTATTGTATCTTTATCAAAAGACGTTTTTTCAACTTTACTGCTAGTTTCGCACGAAATATTGCTGCAAACAATGATTAGAAAAAAGACTGTTTTTTTATACATAAAAGTTATTTTAAAATATTTTTTGTAGACAGGTTATTTTAATAGGTAATTTGGTTGCGGGGGCTGGATTCGAACCAGCGACCTTTGGGTTATGAGCCCAACGAGCTACCAGGCTGCTCTACCCCGCGGTATATTTGTATATCTATATTTTATCAGAAAAGAAATATTACTATAACTATACGAGCTGTTAGGGTATTTGTCAAACAAAATTATTTATCTTTTAAATCTTTTTAATCATTGATTTACTAAAGCATCGTAATAATTTTATAATAGTATTGATTTTTTAAACTGTTAGTCATTATATTTAAAATAAAAATAAAATAGTCTTGCAGGGAATAAATATGAAAAATAATATGAAAATAATATCGATAATTATAGTAGTTTTATCAGTTATGTCTTTAGCCGCTTATGAGAATAGTTTTTTTAATAATACAAATGAACCAATTGGTATTGCTATACAATATACGAGTAACGATGGCAATGAACCTCTTTATAAACAAATTATTAAGCCGAAAACAACTAATACTTTCACACCGGGTAAAGGTGATATTCCCGCTATAAAATGGGGTTTTTGTTTGGATAACCTTTATTATGCCAAAAATCCAACTTCAGAACAGAAAGCTAATAATTTTGAGAAAACATTATGGAAAAAAGTTCCTATTACCTGGACTGATATTAAAAGTACAACAAAATTACCGCAATCAAAGCAAATTAAAAAAGAATCTTTGCAGAAGCAGCCAGCAACGGCATTAGAACGTAAATCTCTATGTAGGGATCGACATTTTGATATTACTTATGATCAATATGGTGCGGTTAGTGTAACATCATCATTACAAGACTAGTTATTTAGGTCATGATGATATTTATCAATTAATTTCTTTTATATTACCATATCTATCAATAAACACTGATTGTTGATAAGAGACGTAAACAATGTCACGCTTCCATACAATGGCTTTATATCGTGCCAGTAGTAATAAGAGTTTACCGATATATAATGTCCAAAAATTATCTGTAAAGAGTATATCATTAATGATTGCAATGATAGGAATGGGTCCATAGGTATCGTCAGGAAATTCATTAAAGAAAAGCTCTGAACAAATATATGGAATAAAAGTAATGATTTCAGAAAGTATCAGTTTTGTGCGTACATCAGAAGATATGGTGACTAATGGACTTGAATTAAAGTAAGTTTGCCGCATAATATTATTATCCATCCAAGAAACCAATCTCTCTGAAATGAGCATCGCATGTCTTTTATCAAAACAGTTTTGTAAAACACCATTATAGACCCAATGTAATGAATTGTAATAATGAGTATTGTGCCATCGAGAGGCGCCAAAAATAAAATGTATTGATTTTCCTAAGCAATTTTTATTCCATAATTGTATCATTTCAGGAATATCTGCAAAATTACTTATATTAAAAGCTGATTCTGGCATAATTACTATTTCAGTTGCAGGAGATTTCGCAATAATATTTTTTAATTGATTAGCGACGGTACGTATCATAATTATTGGATTTTGTGCAGTAGTATGTACCATGTACGGTAAGGTTTTTATCTGTCGTTGCCAGTCATGTTCATATGTTGCTGTTTTATTAATTCCCCAAGGAAAGAACCAGGCAATAGTTACTATGCACACAAAAAATAATGCATTACAATTTTTGTACCACAATAACAAAACATAACTAATTGAAAATAACATAAAAAACAGCAAACATAAAAATTTACCGATTGCTGTTACTAAGTATAGTAAGTATGGTTTATGAGCTAATAAAATAAGTGGCTGCATGAGTGGATAGCCTTCAAGTCTACCAAAAAGGTACAAACTGTAGCAATCGGTCCACATGATAAACAAAAGTAAAGCGATTGCCCACATGCATAAGCGAACAACTGGAAGCTGAATTGAAAAAATACGTACGACATATGTCACACACCAGAATAATATAGCGGGAAATAATGCTTGATACATTATCATAGCAATGCCAATTAATATACCAATCATCCATGCTTCATGCGCCATACAAGTAATCACATATATTCCTCCACTCAAGTGTAATGAAAATGTGATGCAACCCCATATATAACCATGAACAAATGAAAGATTTATGGTGCGCGTCAGATATAATAAAGGAATAGGAAAGAAAAAAACTAGCCACCAAAGCTGCGTGCTAAACAAAAATGGAAGAGCATATAAAACTGAAGAAATAATGAGCAAAAACCAATACAATTTTATCATATAATTGGTTAGCTAGATATCCTTAACATTTTCATAGTTCTCATGTTTTTGACAATAATTTATGAGCTCTGTATTGCTTGTAATCTCTGATAAATTATTTTTAAAATTTGGAGTGTTGGCATAAAGTTTCTTCGCTGATTCTATCAACTGATATGTTGTTTTGTCACCTGGCAATGCTCTTATAAAATCTATATTGTGCCTTGTTTGTCTGTTGTTATAAACAGCATATCGTCCTGCATTATCAAATAAGCATTTAATATCCGCTGGAGTCATTTTATCTGTGATTTGTGCTAAGCTGTCAGTAACAACACAATCATTAGTCGGCTTTTGCGATTTAAATTTTTCGATTAGTTTTTTACGTCCATCAAAATCTATTGGGGGACTTGTTATTTTTATATCAAAACGACCGGACCTACAGATAGCTTTATCTATCCAGCTGGGGTTATTAGTTCCTCCTATAACAATAACATGATATTCTTTATTTTTATTAAACCCATCCATTTCAGTTAAAAAAGTATTTATTATGTTATTAGTTGCATCAATTTTTCCAGGGACGCTAGCGTCTACTCTTTTACCTATTCCATCAAACTCATCTATGAATATAATTGCTAGTTTATACTTTGATTTTTGTGCTGCTTCGCGTGCGGCAGCAAAAATAGCCTTAACAATGTTACCACTTTGTCCGATATATGGTTGTAAAAGATTTGCTGAAGTATATTGAAAAATAGGACATTTAAGTGTGCCTGACATTGCACGCACAAGATGTGTTTTTCCTACACCAGAATCTCCACATAAGAGAATTCCCGATGGAAAAGGAGCATTCATAGAGATATATTTTGCAGGTTTTTCTATCTGATTTACGAGCATTAATATGGACTCTGGAATATTTACATAATCATTCAATGTTTCTGTTATGCCTGTTACTGGTGACATGTTAACTATTGATGTGCTAACAGGGGGTTGAAACGTATTCTTAAAAATATAAACAGTAATATAAAGTGTTATAAGAAAAGTAGCGATATTTATTATAGTATTGGGTGCCTCATCCATGATGCGATTAAATAACTTATCAGTAAAATTAGTAAAAGAAGAACAATGTATTGATGGCTGAATTCCAATTAAACAGGCAAGTGATAATGCGATTATTTTTTTTCTAGCTATTTTTTTCATTGTGATCTTTTGTATTATTATTTTTTAATATTAAGTAAAAATTTTAACCATTTTAAAATTACATGATCTTGTTGAGCGTTGGCAGCTTGTTGTTGCGCATAGGCCATTTGTTGCTGTGCTATGGTTTGTTGTTCTTGTATAATATTTTCTCTGTGGATATTTAACTGAGAGAGATAATCTTTATGGTTTCTAATGCGTTTAATTGCATTAGATATATTGTGAAATAATGTAATAGCATGTGATAGTGAAATATCACATTTTTTTTGTAAAAATTCATCTTCATCGCTATCTGCTGATGCCTTATTAATCAAGTCAATTGCATAATGTACTATTGGAACCAAATCAACAAGGTCGTTATGTGCGCTGATGATCGGTAAATTAAAGGTAAGATACAGATCCTGGATCTTATCAAAAAAGATAATATCATCATCAAAATGAGTTGTAGCTAATGTATAATGAGTAATTTCTTTAAGTAAGTTATTAGCTCTTTTAATACGTCCCACTGGTGTTGCTTGATATAAAATATAATACATCAATGTTGTTACTAAACAACTCATACTACCAAAAATTGCTGGATGGACTTCTGTAGGTATTTTAGATTTTAGTATATAGCTACCACTAACACACAATGCAAAAGTTATCGCAGTGCTTATTTTAGCTGTTGAGGGTTGGATAGCGTGTAAGTGAAAGGAAGATAATAATAACGTAGACAGAAAAAAGAATAATGTTATGTTTTTGGTCATTAAAAAAGCTTTCATATTTATTTATATTTTATGTAACTGAATATATATTATTTAGTGTTTTTTTTATAAAACCTTCAAAAACTAATGTATCTATTATTTTTTTAACTCGATCAGCATCTTTATCAATAAAACATATGATGTTTTGATATGCCACTGTTTCTTTTTCTATAATCAACTTTAGTATTCGTGCACGTATTTGCCTATCAGAACCATTAAATACTGACTGTTTAGTATAATGAGCACTTTTACGACTAGGATTGACATGTTGAGCTTTACACCAAACACCGTAATCCATTAATGCATAATACCATTCTCGAGGATTATTATGATCGATAGTTGCCGTAATCAAAGGAATTAATTCTTTATCAGTAACGCTACTTTTACCTTTAAAAAAATAATCAATGAAAACTGTACGAATGTTTGTTTCAATAAATATGGTTGGCTTATTAAATGCGAAAGCACCGATTGATCCCGCTGTACCTGGGCCAATTCCTGGTAATGTTTGTAATATATTTTGTTCTTGAGGTAATATTCCATCATATTGATTTACAATGATATTTGCTAATTGGTGTAGATATCGTGCACGACGATAATAACCTAAGCCTTGCCATACACTTAAAACATCTCGTAATGTACTTTCGGCTAATATTTGAAACGTAGGAAACGTAACAATAAATTCCTCATATTTTGGTATAACTCGATGAGTTTGAGTTTGTTGTAACATCATTTCTGACACTACTACATAATAAGGATTGTCAACATGTCTCCATGCAAATTCTCGCTTATTGCATGTGTAAAAATGCCAAATAAAATCTTTAAATTCTTTTAATATATTCATGGTGATAATTTTATCATAAATAACAAAAATACATACATCAATATATTTAATTATAATAGTCTTGGATATATCCTAATTGTAGGACAGTTTATTTACAGCGCAACAAATAATTTTACATAAAAAAGTATAAATATATACTGTTCATCATATAACTTTTTTTTTTATTATTTACAGATTATAGGATTTTTTATGAATAAATTTTTTACCTTTTCTTTTTTTTTCATTACGATTAATTCAAATTTTATTTTAAGCAATGATCAACCAAAAACTTATTCACAAATTTTACAAGAGAAATATGGTATTTCAGCACAGGTAGCAGATGCAATTTTTAATACAATAAAACAAGAACGCAACGCATTGTCCTATGAACAACAAAAAGACCCGCAGTATACATATGAGAGATCTAAATCAATTATTTATGCTGCAGCCATAGCTAATATAGACAGAGAAATAGATAGGCTTAAAGGTCTTGGTTATGAAATCACTAAAAAAACCGAAATCTTTATGCATGAAAACTTACATGATTGTCTTTTAAATGCTATCACCAATGAAACTTCATTAAATCCATTTTTTGACAATATTAATAACACTATTCATCAGAGTTTGCAGCTATCGTCAAGCTTATCAATAGATCACCCAGTACCGCCAGCGCCATCTATTTCTAAAAATTTAGTACCTCATTATAGTAACAAAAGTGAAATAAAAAAAGATCTACACAAATTACTTAATAAGATTAAAAATCAACAGTTTGAACAAATCGAAAATAACGTTGATTTACTATTTCATGATATAATGGATAATATTCCTTCTAATCTTGAGCACCCCAATGCACAAAGGAGTGTTCAAAAGATGCTAAACGAACAAAATCTTCAACAAGAATTATATAAAAAACAACAGAAATAAAACCTTTTATTCCGTAAATAATCCTTTATGTTAAGTAAATGCCTCATGTTGTTGTAATATTATATTCAATTATAATAAAATATTATTAATGTATAGAGTATATAGCAGCATAAAGGATAGAAATGAGAAGTAAGTATATTATGCCATCTTTTATAGCAATTTCTTTATTAATATTACATGTTACATTTTTTTACCCACTTTCACTGAAAGATTTAAAAGAAAAAGCATCAACGCTTATCAATGATGACTCTGTGCAAAAATTTATGCCTGGAGTAGTGGTGGCACTTGGTCTTGCTGGTGGTTTGTATTATTATTTAATGAACAAAAAGAACGAAGAAAATATAGATATTAAGAATGAAGAAGAAAAAAATATAGATATTGATCAAATAATTAAACAATTTCAAGTATATTCTCAATTTAATACTGATGGTGGTGGCGCTGCTAGTTGTGGTTACCACACATTATTGCGATCTATGCAACTTGTTAGATCAAAGTATAATAAAGAAGATGAAGATGAATTAAAAAAAGATTTAATGAATTCTAGTCCTATTAAGGTATATTTTGGTGCAAATGGTGAATGGCGTAAGCAAATAATTCAACTCCGCAAAGATGAAAAATTAAAAGAATTGTTACATGAAAAATTTATGTCACTTTTCACAAAAAATTGCGATGAAAAAAGCAAAACATTATATTCATCAGCATTAAAAGCTTTGGAGAATGTTGTAGTGGGTATATTTAAAAAACCTGCATTGAATACAGAAGTATATGAATTCGATGATCAAGCAATACAGGTTTACTTGAAAAAACCTTTGAAGGCATTAACAACGCAAGAGAATAAAGATTTAATTGAAAAACTACAAAAAATAGAAACAATACAAAGTTGTTTTAATCTAGAAGAAATGAGAAAAAATATTTTATCAAAGGAAGCCCTGTTAGATTTGCCAACGTTAATTAAGCAAGTAGAAAATGATCCTAATTTACAACATGATTTTAAGGGAGAATGGCTAGATGATGACGAAATTAAATATTTATGGCAAGAAAATAAAGATGAAATTGTACCGATAAAAGCGTCATGCATTCTAACGACAATAGGAGATTTTGATTTAGTTGATCATCCAAAGAGTAATCCAAATATCCCGCAAGAAGAGGACTATTTTTCTAATGTTGATCCTGTAAAAAATTTTATAAAAGATAATCAAAATCAATTGTTAAACAAAAAAGAGCAATTTTTCGCAATTTTTGCTTTAGGAAACATGAAACAACTAGGCGACAAAGATCGCACATCAGGCCATTGGTATCCACTTGTTATGCATCAAAATAACGGTGAACGAAAATATTATATAATGGATTCTAATAAGAATCAGGACCGAACTCGTGATAGAAATGCGCATAAAGTCATTAAGTTAATTGAAAATAACAAAGAGCAAGACCTAAACTTAGATCAATGACAGGATCTGTATTTTTAATAGTATTTTTATAAATAATAACAATCGACTATAGAAATTTTATTTCTATAGTCGATTGTTATTATAATATTAATATATTATATATTAGTTGCTAAACTTATCTTACTGGCTCAAACTCGATTTGAATTCTTCTGCCTTTAAGCATTGTTTCTTTTAACGTTCTCACGATTGCTTGAGCTTTTTTATTATCATCAACGGTGAAAAATGAACGTGTATTTTGCATTGAAACACGACTAACACAGTTTCCATCAACTGATGATGTTGTTGTAATAAACTTAATCAAACTTTCTTTATTCATTTGATCAATTTTGCCCACATTGATAAAAAGCCGAGCTTCATCTCTATTGGAACCGTTATAACGACTTGTAGGTAATCCAGTATTATCAGAATTGCTTCTTCTTCCAGTACCACTTCTGCTGCTTCTCGTATCTCTTTCTCTATAAGAATCATAACCAGTAGATGTAGAATTTAAGTTTGGCGATTTTTGATAATGAGTTAACATTTCACTACAATTAAGTGAAAATATACGTTCAATGATTTCTTCTTTTGATAATAAATTTAATGATTCTTGAATGCCTTGCAAGTAAGGCTTGATGATGTCATTTACTGGAGTATCAATTAACTTTTGTGAAAAATGATGCAACTGTTTTTGGCATAATTGGTCACCAGTTGGAACCTGAATCGATTTAATCGTAATGCCTAACTGTTGCTCTATCATTTTAATTTTTCGGGACGATGTAGTAATAATAATAGAAACTCCCGATTTGCCGGCACGAGCTGTACGTCCACTTCGATGGGTATAATTTTCAATGTCATCTGGTAAGTTACAATGTAAAACATGGGTAACGCCATCAACATCAATACCACGAGCAGCCACGTCAGTTGCTATCAAAACTTGAATTTTTTTATCTCTAAACTTCTTCATGACCGCGTCACGTTGTGGTTGAGATAAATCACCATGTAATGCATCAGAACTATATCCAGCACTAATAAGTTGTGAACTCATTTCTTGTGTATCACGCTTTGTGCGACAAAATACAATTCCAAACATATCAGGATACAAATCTATAAATCGTCTGACTGCACTATAAACATCAGCACCTCTAACTATGCAATATTGATGTTCAATATTAGTTGCACCACTATTACGAGAGCCTACGGTAATTTGCAGTGGATTATGCATGTAAGTATGAGCTATTTTTTCAATTTTAGGCTGCATTGTTGCAGAAAATAACCAGACTTTTTTATCTTTTGGTGTAAATTTTAAAATTTCATCAATGTCTTCTTGGAATCCCATATCCAACATTTGATCAGCTTCATCAAGAACAACTCGTCCGATTTTTTCTAAAGGTATAGTTTTACGATTAATATGATCAATTAATCTACCCGGTGTTCCTACGATTATATGCGCACCACGCTTTAATGCAGAAACTTGAGTTCTGATATCTGCGCCGCCATAAACAGCAACAACATTCACACCGTTAAGATATTTTGCATAGGATGTTAGCTCTTTAGTAATTTGCAAACAAAGCTCACGCGTTGGGCAGATCACAAGTCCTTGAGTTTTACCATCCATAACAGCTGAAATTAATGGCAATCCAAACGCTGCCGTTTTACCGGTTCCTGTTTGTGCCAAACCTATAAGATCTCTATCCCCTTGCAAAAGAAGAGGTATAGCTTTTTCCTGAATTGCTGTTGGTTGGGTAAAACCTAATTCAGAAACTGCTTGTACTAAACGCGAATCAACACCCAATGCTTTTATACTCACATACGTCTCACAAAATAAAAAATGTATAAACTGATACAAAACTTCAGCATGTAAAAAAACTTTTCTCATGCCTCATTCTTCAACCTACTACTTTTTTTACAAACTGTCAAATAGAATTAATTGTTTAGTAACATGCTATCTACATTACTTTGCTGGACATTTTCTACATTACCTTGTGGCATATTTTCTAATAAATTCAAATTTGTTGGCTCAGAATTTTGCATTAAAGACATTTTCAGCTCTTGTAATTCTTCTAAAATTTCCTTATCCAATGCTAATGCTTCACGTAAAGATTCTCTTGTTTTCCATGCATTGTGTATATTCAAACTAACAAGAATTTCTCCTATAGACGCTAATCCATATACTCCACGTAAAAACAATAATGAAGCTATATTTTTTGTTAAACCTAAATAATTATAAGTGTAATCCACCATTACTTCGTTTGCCACAGCTCCGACAAATAAAGCTCCATTTTTCCATAAAGCTGTTTTAAATTTCTGGTTGGCAGATGCTAATTTCTGTTCAGTCATTTGAGTACTCATACCCATGATTCCAATAAACATATCAATATTTTCAGCAATCATTGGGACAGAAGCAAAGGGTTGTTTAAAGTTATGTAACGCATAAAGAATTTCTTTTTGTTCATTTCCCATAGAAAATGCACTATTTACGGTACTGAGAATCAATCCAGCCAAAGCTAACGCATTCAATTTATTCATAAGCGATCCTTATAAAATTTTAATAATTATTCTATGTACATTAATAAGTATATACTTTTGTTACAGTTTGTCGATAGGCGCCTAATTAATAATGAATGTATATATTTTTGCATAAAAAAGTCATTTTTTATACAATAGAACGTAATAATCGCAGATATTTCACGGTCTATATATCTATTTATTTTTTTTAACACTACATTCTGTTTGGATCCATTGTTCTTTTTCATTATATCTTTTTTATTTATTGCCTATACCTCTTTACTATAAACAAAAAAGGCCTTTTTTTGATACTTTTTGACCTGATCAAAAAAAAGAATTACTATTTACATTAGCCACAATTTAAGCTCGCAAAGGAAAGATTTTTATGAAAAAAACATCATTATTGATTATCGTTACACTCATTATAATAACAACAGTAACAATTTGGTATAAGGCCTCAAAAAACATTATTACTACAACAGCATTGGATACCGTTATTGTTGGAACAAATGCTGAATTTCAACCATTTTCATTCAGGGATAATGATAATACAATTACTGGTTTTGACATCGAGGTTATTACCGAAGTACTAAAACGACTTAATAAAGAAATGATTCTTAAAGATATGCCTTTTGACGCATTAATTCCAGAAATCCAACTTGGCAATATTCATGTTATTGCTGCAGGCATAACACCAACGGCAGAACGTGCAGAACGCGCACTATTTACTCATCCTCACTTGGCAACAGGAAATCCATTGGTTATTGTCAGCTTAAAAACCAAAAATTTTGCTGTTACTCTTGATGATTTACTTGGAAAAACCGTTGTTGTAAATGAAGGATATGTAGCAGATTCCTATATGTCTGAACAACCAAAAATTAATGTTCTACGATTATCATCTGCTGCAGTAAGTGATGGTATATTAGCATTAGAAAGCGGCAGAGCTGATGCATTTGTTACTGCATTATACCCAATGCAACCCTATTTTGATAAATATGGAATTAACAATTTTTTTGTGACGCCTATTCCAAATACCGAAGAAAGTAGTGCATTTGCAATTTCAAAACATTATCCAGAATTACGTGATTACATTCAAATTACCCTTGACCGTATGCAAGAAGATGGCACTCTTGCAGCTTTAAAAACAAAATGGAATCTTTCATGATTATTGATTTTAATCTTATCATTGAATATTTACCCTTATTACTTCAAGGTCTTATTGTTACTCTTCAAATAGCGGGAATTAGTTGTTGTATTGGCCTTATATTAGGGACTATACTAGCATTAATGCAAACAAGCAAAAATACTATTATGATTTTTATTACTACTTGTTATGTGATTATTATTCGTGGAACTCCTATGCTCATTCAAATATTATGTGCCTATTTTTTACTTCCCCATATTGGCATACATATTTCTGCATTATGGACAGCGATAATTGCTATAGGACTTAATAGCGCTGCATATATCAGCCAAATAATTAAATCTGGAATATTATCTATTGGAATAGGACAACTTGAAGCAGCAAAAGTTCTTGGTTTTTCTATGAGCGACACTATTTACTATATTATATTACCACAAGCACTACGCACAACGTTGCCTGCTCTTGGTAATGAATTCGTTACATTAATCAAAGACTCAGCGCTTGCATCGTTAATTGGTGTTGCAGAATTAACCAAACAGGCAAATTTTGTCAAAAGTAAAACATTTGATGCAGTTACTGTCTATTTTGCCGTTGCTATACTTTATCTTATTATAACATCAACAATCTCTTGTGGTGTTACATTTCTAGAAAAAAGGATGAATCATCATGCTAAAGATTGATAGAATCACTAAATTATTTGCTAAAAAAAAAATTCTTAATAATATTTCATTCACCGTACAAAAAGGCGAAGTCGCACTTTTTTTAGGATCATCGGGCGTTGGAAAATCAACGTTATTACGAATTTTAAATAATCTTGAAACGGTCAATAGCGGAACTATATCATTAAATGGTACAACTCTTAATGCTTCAACTATAAATACAGCTCATGTTATTGGTATGGTGTTTCAGCAATTCAATCTTTTTGACCATCTAACCGTTGAACGAAATATAACTTTACCGCTTGAACGAATACTTAAAAAAAACCCTTCTGATGCTCAAAAAATTGCACATAAATTATTAGAACATTATGGCTTACTTGATAAAAAAAATAAATATGCCGCACAACTTTCGGGTGGACAAAAACAACGACTTGCAATTGCACGTACATTAGCTTTAGAACCAGAAGTTATATGCTTAGATGAACCAACATCAGCGTTAGACCCTATACTGACGTCGTATGTTGCGAATAATATTCAACAGCTAGCTACAGATGGATATATAATTCTGGTCGCTACGCATGATATTGATTTATTAAAAAAATTAAATTGTACTATTTATTTAATGAGTGAGGGATCTATTATTGAAACAGCTCAGTCAGAAACGTTTCATAGTAATCCAAATTCTTTTCCTTACATTAAAAAATTTATTGCTGGACATGAGTAAAAATTAAAGCTTTGACTTTCTTGACAAAGCACCAGACGCTTGTTAGCATTAGGCAAATATTTAAAAAAGATATAAAAATGTCCCTAATTGAACAATACGTATAGGTATTGTTCACCCCCCTAACCCTTCAGCTATTCAAAGTTGAAGGGATTTTTATTTTTTAATCATGATCAATTCAGCATCAAGATTCATTTTAAATTGATTATCAGGCAGTCTGCTAATGTTGATTTGGGGAATTACAATCATTTTATGGGAATTTTTTATTGTTTCTAAAAAAATCATTAAATTCTGAAAAGAACCATTAGTTTCAAAATGTACTATATCTTTTGTATACCAATCCTTAACTATTTCTTGACAGGACCCATAACCATTGAGCATGATGTTAAGTTCATTGAGAAGGTTCAATATAAATAACATTTGTTTGTGACAATATTCTGTATACATTTCAGGTAAAATTATATGCTGATTAATATTTTTTTTTCCTAATTCTATAAGTTTATGTAATTCTAAATTGCCTTTATCTACATGAATTAATTCAGTATGTTTTTTTTGCAATACTATGTATTCCAATTTTAACAATGCAATATGGTTCGTTAATGAGTAATAGAGTATGTATATTCCAATAATAAAAAACATACTTATTGCTATTAATGTTACTCCATAACGACGTTGTGAACTTGTATGTGCAATATAACTATAGATTTTATTATTGCGAGGAATAAAATACATTATTTTTGCTTCCTTTTTTTATGATCTATAAAAACATTTTAGTCCATTGTAATGGGTCAACGGGAATATTGTTTATGCGCATTTCCCAGTGAAGGTGATAACCTGTAGCAAATCCAGTTTTACCGATAGTGCCAATTGGATTTCCTTGAGTAATTTTTTGTCCAACTTCAATGTCGGCAAAATCTTCTAAATGATAAAATAGTGACAAAATACCAAGACCATGATCAATAATAATAGTATTTCCACTTGGTGCAAATCTATCCTTCATTACGACAATACCATCTTGTGGAGCCCAGACGACACTGCGCGGCATATTAATTACATCAATTGCTTTATGTGCATAACGCCCTTTGTGTTGTGTCGTACGAATTGTTCCGTAATCGCAGGTAATGCGCTGAATATCAATTGGCGTACAAAATGTACCTCGCCATAACTTTACTTTTGGTGATTGTAGTGATAATTGATTGATTTCATCTTCTAAATTTTTGCCATCTTTTCCCAAAGATTTTTCTTCTCTGACTTTATTAGCAGTTACTGTGATAACTTCCTTTTTAAAAGGATAGACAACAACCTGAAATTTGCTATCAAGATGAAGCTTATTGCCAATTTTATCTTCTATAACAACAGAAAAGAGGTATTCATTAGGTTGTTCTTCGCATTCAATTGGGATAAAGCATTCATATATTTTTGAATGTTTAGCTTCAGGAAAGCATTCAAAAGTTCGCGAAAGAGTATTGATAAATACTTGTTTTACATCTTTATTAACTTGTAATTGAATATGTAATGTTCTTCCTTGAAATACCTTATAAGGAGAGCCTGTTTTAATTAACACTGCTTGTAATGGTGAATTATCAATATAAAAATTTCGTTGTAAAGTGACCTTATTTTGCTTGAAAGTTGTATCAGTAAACTCAGCATTTAAAATATGTTGACCATTATTTACTGTTTTTGAAGAAATAATAAAAGAATGTCCTTGTTGTCCCGCTTTAATTCTTGTATTAGAAACTAAAACATGATTGTTGAGTGATAATGAAAGATCACCAGTTTTATCAGATTGAACTATGCATCGAATATCGCCTGAGTAATAACAATCTTCATTAATGCCATTAATTATAACTGATGGATAGGTAGCATCTAAGAAATAGCCATATAACTGCCAACCAATCCATACGGTAATAATAAGTAAAAAAACTTTAGGGATATGTCGTAAAGAAATCATAAATACCTCAAATATCAAAATAAATTAATGTGATAGTTGTATGTTAGTATAATTATTTTTACGATTAAGGTAAAAACTAAAACGGTTTATAGGTAATTATTATAGAAAATCTTCTAAAAAAATAGTAATTTATAGTTTAAAATTTCTACTTGTCAATGTTGGAATGGTTTGGTATACTCATAATATGAATAAGAAAATAAAGCAATCCGAAATAATTATTCCAAAATTAACTGGTGTTTATCTATTTAAAGACACTCAGGGAAATATTATTTATATTGGTAAAGCAAAAAATTTACACAACAGAGTTAACTCTTACTTTCAAAAATATACTAGTAACTGGAAAATCAAACAGTTAATTGATGAGCATCATAATGTTGATTATATTCTTACTCCAACAGAAACTGAAAGTTTGTTGTTGGAGGCTGAGTTGGTACAGAAATATAAACCAAAATTCAATGTATTACTTAAAGAGGGACAACCATTTTTGTATATCTTATTTACTACAAATGCTATACCAACCATTGAATTAGTTCGCAATAAAAAGAAAAAAGGAATATATTTTGGTCCATTTGTACAAAAAGGTCCTGCGCGTAAAACATATCACTTTTTAATGCAGACTTTTAATTTGAATGTATGTAATAAAAATATTGAACTTGGTTGTCTTGATTATCATATTGGTAATTGTGCAGGTAGTTGTAAACCAGATTTTAATAGCGCTGATTATTGTTTTCGCATGACTCTTGCACAAGAAGCATTAAAAAATAATCAGCATAATTTTATACAAAATATTAAAAATAAAATGGCACAATACAATGCATTATTCGCTTTTGAGAAAGCACGTCATCTTAATCATTATTTACAAAATATTGATACTATATTTACTACACTAAATATGCATTTTACCGCAGATAAGTTCGCAACGGATATATTTGTTGCTAGTACACCGCATCCATATTCATTAGAAATAGATAATTCAATTAACAGTGAATTACAAAAATTTCTTGGAGTTTCTTTACCTATACGTACAATTGATTGTTTTGATATTTCGCATTTTCAAAGTAAGAGCATTGTCGGTTCATGTGTTCGTTTTACTGATGGAAAACCCGAAAAACATATGTTTCGTCATTTTAAAATTAAAACATTAATTGAGCAAAATGATTATGCTGCTCTCCAAGAAATTATACAACGTCGCTATAAAATTCCTGATAATATTCCTGATTTAATACTTATTGATGGCGGTAAAGGACAATTAAATGCAGCATATTATGTTTTGCCACATGCATTTATCATTAGTTTAGCAAAACGAGAAGAAACTCTTTATGGACGACAGTTTTCTGATGGCATACAACTTGATATACATACTAATGTTGGTAAATTACTTATTGCATTACGTGATTATGCGCATCATTTTGCAATCAATTACCATCGAAAAAAAAGAAGCAAAGGACTAATAACATAATAAAAATTGTATATAAATCATATGGTTATACAACTAGTAAAATATTATAAGTGTTGTTATGAGCCATGATATGCATTGAAAAGGCCAGAATAGAATTTTCATATAATAGATAGAGATATTTTGATATGGTTTCCATTGTTTATAATAATACATTAAAATTGTATGCATAATAAGTAAAATAATTGATATGTAAGTATAAAAAAACGCATATTCCATATAGAGTGTTTCTCCTGTCGGATGCTGTTCACGTAGCGATCGTTGCAAAACAATGAGAGCAAAGAATAGACCAGTGTAGCCACCAAAAATTGCAAGCGGCTCTGTAGTTTTTTTAGTAAGCAATAATGTGGAAAAAAGTGAAAAAAGGATAACAAGTAATGGGAGTAGATAAATGATAAATGGATTTAATAAGTTACGATTCATGATAGCGTTATACACTAATTGGTAGTTATCGGTTGTTTTTCCATAGTTTTTAAAACCAAAATTTGCAGTAGGATCAATTTGATGATATTCAAAAAAAGTTTGTTCTACGGTAAACCCAGCAAGAGAAAACTCTTTATCTAGTCCTGGTAATGATTCTGGGCTTATTTTTTTATAAGCGACTAAATCTGGTGTTAATATAATGGTTTTTTCAATATCTCGATGTTCTAATATTATCCGTATATGTTGTTGATCAAAGGGGTATCTTGTGTAATTATGATCTTGAAATAATAGTCCTTGTATATTCCATGTTATTGTTTCTGCCTGATTGTCTGACTGTGAACTGATTGGCTTACCAAAACTCATTCTTGTTGCTTGAGGTAATTCCATGCCATGACTAATATTTTTAGCAAATTTTTTGTTGTATTTATTCCAAATATAACCAGAAACAGTGATATGATCCGTATCAGTAATGCTGAGTGAATAAAGCAAGATTCCACAGGGGATATTAATTGGAGCTGGTTCATGTTTGCGATTAGCTTCATCTTCTAAATTATTTAAAAATTTATTAAGATTTGATTGATCGGTAATAATAGTTCTTGTTTCTCTGCGTATAGTAGATGTTTTTTTTATTATGTACCATGTAGTTATAAGTGCAAGAATAAGTAGAGCGTTAACGGTAAAAAGATAATATATCAATGAGATTTTGTTATTTTGCCATAAACAAACAGATAATAATAGTGATGCTAGCGTTACCCATATAAGTATCCAAAAATAGTAATGTCGAATTTTTTCTGTTGATAAACCAATTTCATCTTCTGAAAATAAAGAACCAATTATCCAGTTATTAATTTTTATTGGTTGTGTATAAATCCAACACCGTTCCCTTGTTAACTCTGATAAATATGATGCCATAAGAGGATTACCATTAATAACTTTTTGCGCAATAATTGCAAGTTCTTCGTTTCCTTTTTTTTGTGCATATTGTAATAACGTTGTTTTTGTTTGAACAAGAGATTGTGTAGGATGAAAAATAAATGAACCGTTATCGTCCATCAATACTGAATAACCGGTGTTACCAATATTGCTGTATTCTGCTATGTTTAATAGAGAGTCAAGCGAGTAAGTAATTGCAATAACACCTTGTGGTTCATTTTTTTTATTGAAAAATGAACAAGCATATGTTGCTGTTGAATGGGATTGTTGGCCACTGTGATTTTGGTTGATAATCCATGTTGTTCCCTTTGCAATAGCTTGAGTATACCATGTATTGGTAAATACATTTTTATCTTTTATCGTGTTAAGTGATGTTGATTCTAAATATAATTCTGTATTTGTATCGTAATGATAGGGTGAAAAAAGCACCGTTATATCAAGTATAATGTTATTTTCTGCTAAATCTCTTTCAATACGTTTTGTAATAGTATCTTTTGTTAAATATCCTGTTTTTAAATCATCAGCGATAAATTGAGCAGTAGAGCTTATTTTTGTAAGTATTGTTTCAATGATATCGGCATTTTTTGAGACGATTTTTATTGCTTGATTTTTTGCTTTTTCAATGGTGTATGATTGTTGCTGTATGCATTGGATAATATTTTTTATTGTAAATCCAAAAGCAATTATCATGATTATAAAAAGCGGATTTTTTATAAACGAAGGAATTTTATTATAGGGTGAAGAATCATTGATAGTTTTTAATTTTTTTCTTATAGTTGGGTAAAAAAAGTAAAGATTAAATAATAGTGACAGAAGAAAAATAATAAGACAATAAGTTAGAATTTTATATGCGATATTAATTGGTTCTGCTACTTCATCGAGATCGATTTTTACCAGTATGCCCCAATCAAGTTTAGGAACAAATTTCCATGCCCCTATCACTTTTTTATCTCGATAATCTAAGGCTGTGCCAGAACCTTCTTGTCCCAGGATGCTCGCTTGGATAGTAAGTGGTGGATCAGTGAACAGTATTCTTTTTTTGAATGCTAAATCTGGGTCATTGCGTGTTGGTGAAAGGAAAATTGCATAAGCGCCTTCTTTTTTTGCAATAGCAGCTTCACCGGTTTTGCCGAGGCCAATATATTGATTTGTTATTAGATATATTTTTTCCTGATTTAGTTGATAAATTAAGGCTCCAATAAATTTTTTTTCTTTGAGAATCGGAATAGTTATAAATAATGCAGATTCTTGAAGTAATTCATTAAAACTAAAATCAGAAAAATCATTAGTTAATGTCATTGTTGCGCGTTCATATGATTCTTCCAATGCTGAATTATCATGATTATTTTGATTAATTTTTATACCAATGAGATTTTTTTTTGCTACTGAGAAGATAATGGTTTTATCTTTATTAACAAGCAATATGTCTTTAAACCCCATATGCTCTTTATGTGATAATATTGCAGCATTAAGTGATTGAGATTCTGAAATAAAAGTATTGCTTAACGCGTCAATAACAATTGCATCTTGGGATAGATGTAATGCATTGTTTTCTTGTTCATTAAGATAAGCGGTTATTTCATCTGCGCGATTATTAACCATAGTTAGTAATTTTTTTTGATAGCTAGGTATAATGGAATAGTATAAATAGTTATAAAATAAAAAAGCGCCACAGGTAATAATACATACTACTAGTGAGGTCCCATTAACTATTTTTTTTGTCATTTTTTTTCTCTTCTTCAATTAATTTCGTACGTGCTATATCCCATTCTTCTTTCGTTCTTGTTGGAGGATAAGCCATAGGTTGTATTGCTTTTTTAGAGCTCCACAAAATAGTAAATTTTTTGTCAGATCGTATTTTTCCGACCCGTGTAAATTGCCACATCTGTAATGAATTTTCTGCAACATGAATTATTCCTTGTGGAGCATTAAATGCTTGGTTGTAGAGTGAAATTCGAACGAGATCAGTGTTTGTTGACTGTGCTTTTTCTACTGCTTGCTTCCATAAATAAACACCATAATACGCTGCTTCCATTGCATCATCAACGGGATGATCTTTGCCAAATGCTTCTTTAATTTTTTTTACAAAATTTTTATTTTCGATACTATCAATACTTTCAAAGTAATTCCATGTTGCATAATCTCCCGTCATTGAATCAATATTAAATTCACGTAATTCTGGTTCGGATACACTAAATGACATGGAGGGTATTTTTTCAGGAGTTATTTTTTGCTTACGTAATTCATTAAAAAAAATAAGGTTTGATTCACCCTCAATGTTGTTTAAAATAACATCAGGCTGTGTTGCAATAATTTTTTCTACAATATGATTAACATTTTTATTCTTAAGGGCAAGATATTCTTCTCCAACAATTTTTCCACCGTAAGCATATACAATATCTTTAATTATCGCATGCATGATTAAGTCGCTGCCTACAAGAAAAAATTTTGTTCCAAGATGTTGTAAACACCAAGTAACCCCTGGAATAACTTGCTGATTTGGATTTGAGCTGGTATAGACGACATTGTGTGAATTTTCAAGACCTTCAAATTGTACTGGATAGAATAAAAGAGAATTGTATTGCTCGACAATATTTTTTACCATAATTCTACTTGGTGAAGTCCAACATCCAAAAATTACAACGACCTTTTCTTGTGTTATAAGATAATGCGCTTGAGCAGCAAATACATTTTCATCAGATGCACCATCAATAAGTAAAGGTTCTATTTTTTTTCCAAGAATTCCTCCAGTAGCATTAATTTCTTTTATTGCAAGAAGTGTGGCTTCGGCAACGGGGCGTTCGCTGATAGCTAGATCACCTGTTAGTGAATGTAAAATACCTACTTTAATGGTTTTTTGTTGAGCAAATGAAATAATAAAATACCATATAAGGCATAGGGTACATATCGCGGATATTAATACTATAAAATACCATTTTTTTGTCATTGATCCCATATCTTTTTTTTTTTTGAATGTATAAAAATGGTATGCGTTGCCGATAGAAAAAGTCAAGAATATAGACAAAACCCATATTTTTTATATACGGGTTTTGTCTTAAAAATAATGGTATATGGACATGAGCTATAATTAAATTTTTTACGATTTTTTTATATATGTCTCGTAGTTGTCATGTTAATTCATTTCCTGGCATCTTACATAAAAAAATGGTCTAATAGAGGAATATTGGTAAATCTTGTTGTTGTGTTTTTAAATTTCAAAATAAAAAGACAAAGTTTGTACATTGTACAAACTTTGTCTTTTTATTAATCTAAATACGTTAGTGTGAAAATCGATTAATAGCGAGAATTTCTTCCGCCATCACGGCCACCATCACGATTATTATTATAACCACCTTCACGACGAGGAGCGCGGTTATCTCTACCAGTGGTTTCACGTGGGCGAGATTCATTAACAACTATTTTGCGACCTTCAAATTCTTTGCCATTCAGTTCAGCGATAGCTCTTTGAGCTTCATCATCATTTGGCATTTCAACAAAACCAAAACCACGTGATGAACCAGTGAATTTATCAGTAACAATTTTAGCTGTTGTTACTGCTCCGTAACCTTCAAAAAGATCTTTGATTGAATTCTCTGTTGCTGAATAGGACAAATTTCCAAGATAAATATTCATAAAAAAATCACTCTAGTAAAAATAAAACAATTACTTAAATTATTTATTGGCCAATAAATATCTATTACACTTATAGTTTAACATATAAAAAAAGCTACAACAAGATTTATTTTAAATAAAGGGGTTAATTGTTGTCGTAGCATTTGAATTATAAGAAAATAATTTTTTACAAAAGAAGGTCATATAGTACATATATGACCTTCTTTTGTGTTTTAATACAGCATAAAAAATCGATTAGTAGCGAGAGTTTCTTCCACCATCACGACCACCGTCACGGCCACCATTGTTATATCCGCCTTCACGACGAGGAGCGCGGTTATAACCACCAGTTGTTTCGCGTGGACGAGATTCATTTACAACTATTTTACGACCTTCAAACTCTTTTCCATTGAGTTCATCAATAGCTTTTTGAGCTTCGTCGTCATTTGGCATTTCAATAAAGCCAAAACCACGAGATGATCCAGTGAATTTATCAGTAACAATTTTTGAAGTTGTTACTGTTCCGTAACCTTCAAAAAGATCGCGCATTGAATTTTCTGTAGCAGAATAAGGAAGATTTCCAACATAAATGTTCATAAACATCACTTTAATAAAAAAATAAAACAAATAACTAATACCGTTTATTGGCCAAATAAACAATTAAACACTTATAATTTATCAAAATAAAAACATATTTGCAAGGGAATATTTAAAAAGCCAGCAGGTCCTTAGAAAATATATCCTTTTTTTTAGTAAATTTTTAAGATTTAAATGTGTATGCTTTTACCAAGATGGCGAGAATAGATAGTGACATAATGCTAATGCCGCCAATTAAAAAAGGATTATTTTTCACATAATAAAAAGCAGTAGTAAATGCACGTCCTGCTTCTTCTTTAGTTACTTTTTTGTTTAATATAGTTTTTTTTTTGATTGAGTTTCTTCTTGTGGTTGAGATTTTTTTGTACACGTTTTGTCATCGTTGCTTATTACTTCAGGGTTATATGCAGGAAAATCACCTTTTATGTAAAAATTAGGACTGTCTGAACCACCATCATATACTCCAAGAAATCCTGTGAAAGGTTTTTTCGTTCGGTCGTCAATTGATATCCTGATCTCATCATCACTTCCACTGTGCTCAATAATGCTATATGTTTCAAAATGCTTAATGTCAATCAAATCATATACAGGAATATTGTTTTTTATTATAGTATTACGATATATTCCTTTTTGATTCCTAACATTATTATTTGAAGATGTTGATTGTTGTGATAAAGGTTGTTTTTGAATATTTATTAGAGAAGTAGGGCAAAATATACAGTATGATATATCATTGCTTTGTATATCATTTTTTTTGTAGAGCAATAGATATTTATGGCATTGAGAATTATAATTATTTATATTCTCTACACTTATGGTTAAGCCTTTTTTTTGCATATTATAATTATAGATGTTACTGCCTTCTGTTTTATAATTATTATTCTGTTCGAAAGTAATAGCAGCTATATTTGGATTATCAGTAGATCTCTCAAAGGTTGATAATTTAAATATATTCGAAGGGGAAATATTGCTATTATTTGAAGAAAATGTTCCTATGTATGAAGTTTCTGTTCGATCGAATTTTGTTCTTGCTATTTTGGCAAGTGCTTTATTCTTCTCCATTTCCATTATTTCTTTATGTGTTTTACCTTCATGATCAGGATCTTTGGGGCCGACATACAAATTGCAACCAATATTTGTGCTACTGTTCCTGTCACTTGTAATATTTACTCCGCTTATAATTACATTTCCCACAACAGTGCCATGGCTACCAATGTTAATATTGTTTGTTTTTTCATCAGCTTTTACTGTTACATTACTAATTGTTAAATTATTTGGTGTTTTGAGGAATGAACCAACATTAATATCTTGTGCTAATAAGGATAATTGGAATGTCGATAGCAAGATAAACATTGTAGTAATTTTTTTTATTGTGTAACTCATGGCAACCTTTCTTGAAGACGTTTTTACTTATTAAGCTTTCTTAATGTAATTAATATAACATATAGCATATTGTAAGAAGCGTTAGATGTATAGAAAATATGGCAGTTTTTTGTTGTGCGAAATGAAAAATTTCTATTTATGAGTAAAAAAAGTAGAAATTTTCACTTTACTTTAGCATTGTTTATGTAGGATTGTGAGCTAAAAAAAATTGACTTGATGCATATATCCATGGTAAACAATACAAGATGTATCTAAGAGTAGTTTAAAAGACAAAAAAGGAAAAAGATGAAGCATAATAAATTATTAATCTTCTTATCAATTAGTGCTGCAGTTTCTGTATCAATTCATGCTGATTGTGATAATGATAGTTCTCGATTAGAAGCAACAAGTAAGACAACATTAGCAATTCATCCGTTATTTGTATCTCAGTCTCCTGAAATGGTCTCAGGTTTTCGTAATGATCGTAATCAGATGCGTGAAGATGGTTGGGGTGGCGCATTTCAAGCAGTTTTTTTTGGCAGCCGTACAACTAATGGCGATGATTTAGCGCGTTATTTTTTTCCTGATGCTCAAGAATCATTAATTGCTGCAGAAGACGGTCCTGCTGCAGATGCTCCGGGATTTGCGGTGAAGAAAAATCTATTAGCCCAAGATTTTAATGTTTTCACGGTTAATGGAAATTTTGAAAGTACCATTACTATCGAACCTCAACAAAGCGTTATAGGGTTTGGTATGCATTATCGACAAAGTTTTTGGAAAAATCATGATAGTGGAAGAGGTTTTTGGTTGAGTGTTTCTGCGCCTATACAACATGTTAAAAATGATATGAATTTTTTTGAAAAAGTGATTAATGATGGCGGTGGTGCAAATGAGGCAGCAAATGATGTGGTTGTTGCAAATATGACGGAAGCATTTACGCAAACTGCATGGGAATTCGGTAAAATATCGGCATGTTCAATGAAAAAAACCGGTCTTGGCGATATTGAATTTAAAGTTGGTTACGAATGGTTGCAGCATGAGCCTGCACACATGGAATCATATTTGGGTCTTGTTATACCGACAGGTAACAGAAATGAAGGTGAATTTGTTTTTGAACCAATTGTTGGTCGCGGTAAATATTTTGGTGTGATGTTTGGTAGCTGTTTAGGACTAGAAATCTGGAATAATGAAGCCGGTGATAAAAATATTCGTTACGAACTTGCAAATCATACTGAGCTATTATTTAGAAAAGAACAAGTGCGTTCTTTTGATTTAAAAAATAGACCATGGAGCCGTTATTTACCCGTCTATGCTACACAAGAAGAAGCAACTCAAGCAGACGCGCTTAAAGGAACTAATCCATTATTTGCTATGAATAATTCAACTCCTGGTATTAATGTATTTACACAAGAAGTAAAAGTAACACCAGGATTAACTCATGATATTAATACGGCATTCATTTTCTCGTGTGGAAAATTTCAAGGCGAAGTTGGGTATAATTTCCTTGCAAAACGAGCTGAAAAAGTGGAACTAGATTGTCCATGGCAGCCAGTTGCAGCATTAAAACATTTTAATGGTAATGGTACTACTAATCCAATTCGCACCATAAATGGTAGTCCATTTTATGAACAAGTTGTTAGCAGTTTGCAGGTAGGCGCAGCGCCGACAGTTACGTTAATTCCTGTACCTGTTGATAATTTTGAAACTGTTGTTATTCAAGCAACAGATATTGATCTTAATTCGGCAGCAACACCGGCAATACTAACTAATACGCTGTATGGTACACTTGGATTCCATTTGCAAGAAAGAGAATATCCATTATTTGGTAATTTCGGCGCATCTTACACATTCTCAAAAAATAATGATGCAGCTCCGCGTCGATGGATTTTATGGGTGAAATCAGGTGTATCTTTTTAACGCATTAAAGGTCTTTAAAAAAGAGGGATCATTGATATAATCTAATATCAATGATCCCTCTTTTTAGATTTTACTTATTAAATTCTTGTTTAATAATATTGTTAAGTTCAGACTTTTGTTGATCGTTGAGATTGGTCAATAGTACCGATAATTTAGTTGTAAATAATTGAGCTAACGTCTGTTTATCAAGATTAGCAAATTGTTTTTTCATTATGTCTATAAGATCTTTTAAAGTTTCTGTTGCGCCGCCTTGTTTATATTCATTCGGGTTATTTATATATATGCTTATCGGAGTCTTGTTCGTTGTTAATAATATATCTATATAGTTTTCAATATCTTTTTGTAGGACAGCTTCCAATTTTGGCTTAGCTGGATTAAAAAGTTCATCCATATTTATTGGTACTTCTTCTGGTTGCTTTCCTTGTTTTTGAATTTGACTGTCTATTTCCGAATCTAATTGTTTGATGAGTGGAAGTATTTCATTTCTGTTTTTATTCCACCATTCAGAACCCATTTCTACCTTTAAATCTTCTCGTAGTTGAGCTTTAACTTCAGCTATATTATAACCTTTTCCTGTCAGTTGCATCATGCGTTTTTTTATATTATCTGTATTAAATTTATTTTCCCATTGATCATATAATATTAATGCAGACTGGGTTGGTTTCGTAGGCTTAGGTTGTTTTGCTAATTCATCGGTTGCGATTTCTTCAATTTGTCGCATTTGCCTTAGCTGCAATGCCTGAGGATTTCCTGATTTGTTATCAAACCATATTTTAATAAGTTGAGGAGATAATTCTTCCATTAATAAAGTTGCTATTTTTTCTGCAGTTATTCCCCATTCTCCAGCTTCAGTTATCTTTTCATTTACACGTTTAGTCAAATAGTCCTGTTTTAAAAGCCCTAATTTTGGATCGTAAAATTCTTTAATAGATGATTGTTCTTCAGGCGATTTTTTACCGGTAAGTTCTTGACTTATTCTTGCTATCTCTAAGTTCAGTTTAGCTAATTGATTTCTACTATTTTGCTGATTGGTGTCCCATGTTGCATGGAAACTTATACCTGCTTGAAGCAAAGATTCTATTTCAATTGGTGAAAGCTTTGATGCGATTACATTATCTTTCATGAATTTAATAAATGGTTCAGCAAATGCTGTTGAATCACTGTTTAAGACTTTATTTTTAGTCATACTTTTTATTTCATTGCGTAATATAGGATATGATTTTTTTTGCAAGGTAGGAGGAACTTGCTCTGGTTTTTCTTTATTAATTGGTTTTTTCTCATCAATTGGCTTTTCTGGTGTACCTACAACATCTCTTGATCTTGCATCTATAGAACTAATACCAAATAATACTATAATTGCCAGCATTCCCTTAAAAAATTTCATAATTAATTTCCTTATTGTTATATAATAGTCAATAATTTTTACCTATTTTTCTCTATACCTATTTTAAACCAATTTTCTATATCACTTCTTTGTTGAGCCAATTTATTAAGAATATTAATATTTTCATTTTGATCATTGGTAAATGGTACATGATAATCTTTTGCAATAATTAATAATGCATCTAGCTGAGATATTGCCATTGGAACTGCAAGTGCAGCTTCACCTATTTTATCAGCAAATGTGTTTTTTATTATTTTTTTATTAGCATCCCATACATTTTCACTCTTTTCATTTTTAATTTCATTTACGAGTGCAGCATATGATTTTGCTTGCGGTTTTGGCATGTCTCTTTCTGGCGCTGATGGTGTTGGAGTATAAGGCGTTGTGTCAGATAATCTTGATCTTGCACTAACAGATTCTATAGCAAATAATGCGACAATGGCTAACATGCCCTTAAAAAATTTCATACACAGCTCCTTTTTTTATATACAATATTATTACTATTTTTATAATTGCATAAATAGTTTTATAATAGCAATACTTTTGCAACGTTTTTTGTGACAGAAATTAGAAATGTATGATATGGTTTAAAAACCAAATAATTGTTTGATAGAATCGACAATGTTGGTCGTAATATTTTTGATGGTATGTATTATTATATTTTCTTTAGATTTCGCTTTATCTAACGGCTTATTGGTGATTGAAGTAGCCTCAGTTGCGATTTCTTTTTGTGTTGTTTTTATTATTCGATCCTTTCGGCCTAAATATTGTACTATCCATTTTGGTAAAATTCTCTCCCACCAGGTTATATCCTGTGCTTGTATTGTTTTTGGAGCTTTTGTTGCTTCAATTGGTTTTTGTTCTTTGGATGGCGTAGGAGGTAGCTCAGGTTTTTTTCCTATTTCTGGTTGTTTATAGTTTGTCGCAAGAGTGCCTTTTGGTATTCCGGTGTTTATAGAAGTCGTGAAGGTCGAAGGAGCTGATACTGATGGTGTAAATGGTCGTGGCGATTGGGGAGCAGCTTTGGTTGCGGCTTTTTTTGCACCAACAGGAGCTGCTTGTTGTAAAGAAACTTCAGATAATATTTGAGGTTGTGTTTCTTGCGCTTGTGTTGGGCTAGTGGGTATTGTTTGATTGGGTTGTATTTGAGGTAGCGCGATGGTTTTAGGTGTAATTATTGGCAATGTAGCAGTTTTTATTGATTGCTGTGGCTTGATCAATGTATCAATTACTGACTTAGTTTCGTCTACAGGTAGAGGGTTAAGGCTAATTTCTTGTAATGAATTTGATGATCTAGGTGCATTGACAAGAAGCTCCGGTGTAATGAATGGTTTTTCCTGAGAAGATTCAATTGTTTTGGGTGTATTTTTTGGTTGTATTATTGGTTTATTTTTTTTAATAATATTACGATCATCTCCTCCTTCAGGTTCTTTTTCTTTTTTTTCCTTTTCCTTTTCTTGTTTTTCTCTGTCCTTTTTTTCTTTATCAGCTTTTAATCTCTCTAATTGAGCTTTCTCAGCAGCTTCTTTTTCGGCGAGTTCACGATCTTTTTGTTCAGCCAACTGTTTTTCTTGTTGTTCTTTATCAGCAAGTTCTTTGAGAGTTCTTGCTTCTTCAATATTTTCTCTTTTTAGTGAAGCTTGCTGCGCCTCTTCAAGAGCTTTTTTCCGCAAAGCTTCTATTGATTGTTCTTGCGCAAGAGCTTGTTGCTCAGTTAATTCAGCTTTTTGTTGAGAAGATTCTTGAGCCTGCTGGATTCGCTGTTCTTCCAATTGTTGTTGAGCAATGTCTTTGATTCTTTCAGGTTGCTCGGGCAATTGTAATTCTTGTTGCTCAGCTAATTCTTTTGCCTGTTGTTCTTTATCAGCAAGTTCTTTGATAGTTCTTTCTTCTTCAATATTCTGTCTTTTTAATGAAGCTTGCTGCGCCTCTTCAAGAGCTTTTTTCCGCAAAGCTTCTATTGATTGTTCTTGCGCAAGAGCTTGTTGCTCAGCTAATTCAGCTTTTTCAGTAGATATTTTTTCAGCTTCGATCTTTTCAGCAATAGCTCGTTCTTCTTTTAATTTAGTTGCATTGCGGGCTTTTTCCGCTGATTGTTCTGCTTGGGTTGCTTCTGCCGTAGCTTCTTCAGCTTCTGCTTTTATTTTGGCAACTTCTTGAGCTGTTTGTTCCTTTTTCTGTTGTATTTCAGTTAATTGCTGAGCTAACTTTGTTTCTTCTGCAGCCAGTTCTTGGTTTGCTTGTTGAAACTCAGCTTCTTGCGCAGCTTTCATTTCTGCATGTTGTTGTTCAATCAAATTTTTCTTTTCTTCAGCTTTTTGTAGTTCAGATTTCTCAAAGTTCTGCAGTTCTTTCTCTATTGTTTGTTGCTCTTCAGCGAATTTTTTTTGAGTGACATCTTTGCGTTGTGCTATTTCTTGTCTAATATTTTCAATATTAGCAATTTGCTTTTCAAGCTCTTGTATTATTTGTGCTTCTTGTTCTACTTGTAAGACTTCACGATTAGCTTGTGCTAATTCATTTCGTATCCTTTCTAATTCTTGATTGCGTGTAGCAGATTGTCGTTGTTGTTCTTGTTCCTGAACGATTCTTTCTTGTTCAAGTTGCTGCTCTGTGGAAGCAATTTCTGCGTCTATAGTTTTTTTTGCTTTTTCTATTATTTGACGTGATTGCTCTCGTTCAGCTTGAAGTTGTCGTAAGTTTTTTTCATCTTCGATTATTTGTGATTCTAATTCCTTTTTTTCTTTTTGAAGTTGCTCGAGATTTTGAGTTTCAATTAGATTCTTTTCAGTAAGATCTGTCTCAGCTATTTCTCTCTCTGTTTGTCGGAGTAAATTACTCATTTCATCTTCTATTTTTGTTTGTTCGGCTTGCTCTAACGCTAATTTTTCTTGTAATTTTTTTTCAGAAGCTTCTCTTTCAGCTAATTGTTTTTTTTGTTTTGCTTTTTCAGCTTCGGCAAGTTCACGAGCTTTTTGCTCAGCCAACTGTTTTTCTTGTTGTTCTTTTTCTGCGGTTATTCTTTCCGATTCAGCCTTTGCAGCGATTTCTTCTAATTCAGCTTTTTTAGCTTCTAGCAATGTTTGTGCTTGTTCCTGTTGCTTAATTTTCTCTGTTTCTTCCTTGATTCTTTTTAATTCAAGTTCTTCAGCAGCCTTGGTTTCAGCTGCTTTTACTGCCGCTTCTAATTTTTCACTAGCAGCTTGTTTTTCTTGTGCATCAGCTTCTTTTTGTTGTTCTAATTGGTGTACTGTTTCTTCTTCTTGCAAGAAGGCATCTTTAAATTCTTTTATTTCTTTTAATGAAAAGATTTCTGATTTCTTATTAATATTCTTAATTATATCCTGATATTTTTTTAAAGCGTCTGGCGATTGACCGAGGTTTTGAGCATTTTCAATAATTTTTTTGTAGTTTGTAACTTCAGATTGAAGTAATAAATTCGCTTCTATTTTTTTAAGACTTTTTTCTAAAGCGTCTATGTGATTTTGTTTGATAATGTTACCGCTCTCAAAAAAATTAATTACCTTGTTATATTCATTTAATAGCGTTATAGGCAATGTGTAATCAGTTTTAAGTTTTTTAACGAGGTCTTCGTAACGTGATATGTTTTTGTTTAATTCCGCTATATTTATAGGTTTGATATTACTAGGCTCCTGATCACCTGCGGGTATTTGGAAATAATCTGGTTGTCTACTAGGTTTGATATCACTAGATAGAGGTATCGTTGATTTTTGAAAAGATGATGAAGTTGGTTGATGAGTAGGCTTTAATGGAGGTGTTGTTTTTGTTTGTGGCAATACATATGTCTGTGATGAAGGTATTTTTGAAAGACTTTCTTTGCCTATTTCTTGTGTTATATTTCTACCAATTTTCCGTACAGATTTAGCTGGTCTTGTCATCATTCCATATGAAATAATCGTGAATAGAGTAATAAATAATAATGTAATCATGCGTATTTTATATTGCATCACATCATCACCTATTTTATATGTTGTATGCCTACCTTTCTTTAAAATATATACTTTTCATGGTGTCAAATTCAATAAACGCTAATTAATTGTCAAATTACCGTGATTGTCTTTGGCTAATTTGATAAAACTTAAATATAATTATTGCTATTTGGATTTTGATATATATATCTTAAAAATAAGGTAAAGGGTATATATAAAAAAGGGTAAGGCCATGATTGATCGATATAAAAAAAATATATTTATTAGTGCGTTATATATAGCAACTATTGTTATTAATGTGCAAGCCTGTATGACAACATTTATTAATGATAGTAATAGTAAAGTTGCTATTTATAATGAACACGATAAAGCATTTTTGATAATTCCTAAATCTGGAAAGCGTCGCTTTGGTAATCATGACAAACATGCTTATTTTGTTGTTTACGCACAACAACCAAAAACAAAAACAGAAGTATGGATCCCTGTATACACATGCACACAAAATGAATGTGGCAATAATGGTAATATTGTATTAAAGTTTTCGGATATAGAAGATGGTACGCAGGCAACTAGCTTATTTACTATAGTAAAGAATAAACCTCATTCTTCTATGGTTCGTGAATTACCAATGATACAGCGAAAAAATTGTTCTTCATGTAATTAAGAGAAAAATACTTACATACAATGGAACAATTAGTTTGTATTATTTTTCACCAGAAAAATTGAGCTGATCAAACTCTGCTTTGCGACGTTCTTCCAGTTCTTGAGCATTAAATTTGGTAAGATTAAGATGGAATATATGATGAATAATATCAAAACGAATATGTGTCATCATTTCACGGAACATATCAAAGGCTTCACGTTTATATTCGATGAGAGGGTTTTTTTGACCCCAGCCACGTAAACCAATACCTTCTTTTAAATGATCAAGATTAAGCATATGTTGTCGCCATGCTTGATCTATTGTTTCTAAAACAAGCCATTTCTCTGCTGCTTTTATAACACCTTCGGTTTGCTGTCTACGATAGAGATCATAACGTTCTAGTAAAAAATTAATGAGATCTTTTTGAAATAATTCACTTGTGCGAGTTGATATCTGCGATGATTCAAAATCTTTTTTAGTCAATCCTGTCATATATTCTAGGGCTTCATAGGTTTTAGCAATTTGACCTGGTTGAAGATCTCGTTTTGGTGCATTATATGCGATAAGTTCTTGAATAGTGGCGATGATAAAATCACCAATGAGTTCATAAATTCGACTTTCGCCTTCAAGAGCATCAAGACGATGATTGTAAATAACAATACGTTGTTGGTTAAGTACGTCATCATATTCAAGAAGATGTTTACGATTATCAAAATTATGTTTCTCAACTCGTTCTTGTGCCCGCTCAATAGTTTTAGAAACTAAACGTGATTCAATAATTTCGTCTTCCTGCATGCCAAAAAATACCATTTTTTGTTTTAATGAATCTCCTGCAAAGATGCGAACTAAATCATCTTCAAGCGAGATATAAAAGCGTGATTCACCCGGATCACCCTGACGTCCAGATCGACCACGTAATTGATTATCAATACGTCTGCTTTCATGGCGTTCAGTTCCTAAAATATATAGTCCGCCAGCAGCAATTGATTCTGGGGTGAGTTTAATATCAGTACCACGTCCAGCCATATTTGTTGCAATAGTGATATGTCCGAATTCTCCTGCATGAGCAACAATTTCTGCTTCTCGCGCATGTTGTTTGGCATTTAATACATCATGAGTAATACCGTGCGCTGTTAAAATTGCGCTTAATAATTCTGATGTTTCGATGGCAATAGTGCCAATCAAAATAGGTTGACCAGTTTTATGTCGCTCCTTAATATCCTCAACAATAGCTTTGTATTTTGCATTTTTTGTTAAAAAAATAAGATCAGGCATATCCTTTCTGATCATAGTACGGTTGGTAGGAACTGAAATAACATCAAGTTTATAAATATTGTGAAATTCTTCACTTTCTGTTGCCGCGGTACCCGTCATACCTGCAAGTTTTTTATAAAGTCTAAAGAAATTTTGTAAGGTAATACTTGCTAATGTTTGGCTTTCACGTTCAATTTCGACATTTTCTTTAGCTTCAAGAGCTTGATGAAGACCATCACTATACCGGCGACCTGGTAAAATACGTCCAGTAAATTCATCAACAATAAGTACTTGATTATTAGTAACAACGTAATCAACATCACGTTTAAAAAGAGAATGTGCGCGTAATGCCTGATTAATATGATGCAATAATTGCATATGTTCAATAAAATATAAATTAATAATATTAAAAGCAGCTTCTACTTTATTGATGCCTGATTCTGTTAATAAAACGGTACGTGCTTTTTCATCAATTTCATAATCAGTTGTCACTATTAAATGAGATACAACACGATCAGCATCTCTATATAATGTACCTACTTCTTCGGCCGAACCTGAAATAATGAGCGGTGTTCGTGCTTCATCAATTAAGATAGAGTCTACCTCATCAACAATGGCAAATGAGAGCTTGCGTTGTACTAAATCATCTTTACGGAATTTCATATTATCTCGCAAATAATCAAAACCCAGCTCATTATTAGTTGCATAGAGAATGTCGGCGTTATAAGCTTCTTGTCGTTCAGCATCGGACATTGAATTTTGTAAGCAGGTAACTTCAAGACCAAGAAATGTATAAATAGGACTCATCCATTCGGAGTCGCGACGAGCCAAATAATCGTTAACTGTCACTAAATGTGCACAATTTCCTGTTAATGCATTTAGGTAGAGTGGTAATGTTGCGGTAAGTGTTTTACCTTCACCCGTTTTCATTTCAGAGATTTTTCCCTGATGAAGTACTATACCACCTATTAATTGTACATCAAAATGACGTTGGCCTAGAGTTCGATATGATGCTTCACGTACAACCGCAAATGCTTCTGGTAAAATATCATCGAGTTTTTTTCCGGCAGCCAATTGAGATTTAAATTCAATAGTTTTATGGGCAAGTTGTTCATCAGTTAATGAACGGATGGATATTTCTAGTGAATTAATTTTATCAACGATAGGGATTATCCTTTTTAATTGACGTTCGTTATTAGTGCCGACGATTTTAGCAATTATCTGTGAGATCATTGTAATCCCTATAATATTATAAAGGTAAAGGTACATTATTATTTGCCAGAGTATCAAAAAAATAATCTTTGCTCAATATGTAGGTAAAGTAAATAATATTTTTTTTGCAATATACGTTATATTTATTGAAATATTTGTAATTTACTATACAATAACTGAATGTAATCGATATCATCGTTTGTTAAGTAAGTAATAATAATAATCAATTTTTAAATGGGTGGAATTACTAAATTATGAATATAACTATAAATTCTGTAGCAGTTTGTCTGCTTTTTCTGGTTGCGAACAATACTTTTGGAATGGATGTACGACATCTCTTTGCTCCTGAAGGTTATGAAAAGAATGTTGTTATTATAGTTCCTAGAAAAGAACTAAAAAAACTTACGAACTTTTATATTAACGCTATGAATAATTCTAATGCTTATAATAACGATGGTCAGTTACTTCAACAAATGAACTTTGAATTACAAAGTGTAAGAAATCTATGTTATATAACCCAGCATTCGGATTTAGGAGATTTCTTTTCTAAGCGTATATCTACTAAAAAAAAATACGTACCTTTACGTAAAAAACATATGGAACAAAAGCCTACAGCTTGCCGATCATTGTCATTTGACAATATAAATGAAGATGATCCTAGTGACTTCTAAATTAATTTCTACCGTATACTAACAATTAATTTTATTATTAATGTATACAAAAAAGCTCTTTGTAAAAAAAGAGCTTCTTTTAATTTTTGAGATCCCTTATTATTATCATTATAATGATAATTTTTTATTAATGAAAAAGGAATTTTTATGAAAAAGATGATAATAGTATTAATAATAACTTTGGTAAGCTCTCAAAATAAAGCGTCGGTTTATTATCCAGAATTACAGACAAAAAACAATAATTCTAAAAATTGCTTTCTTGATGCTAGTCAAATGGATGAGTATGGGCATAATAATGATGAAAGCTGTCTTGATGAATATGATCAGCATGTTTGTGATGATGTTCAGCCACCAAAAATATCTGCGGCAAAAGCATTATTAACGGAAATATTAGGTTCTGCGTTAGTACGTTATATTATTCTACGAGAATGGATTAATGGTTATTGTAGAAAAATAAAGGGTATTATTAGTGCATGGTTTATCTGCGAACCAAAAGCATAAAAATATAAAAGAAGAAAATGACTTGCATGAAGAATATACGAGAAATGAATAAGGAAAGACATGAATTTGCTTTTTTTATAGAATCATTATCTTTATTGGTACAGAAAAACTACCCTGATAATAATATTATAGTAGTGGATGAAAAACTGTGTAATCGAATGATGAATGTTTTGAGACTATGTAGTGGAGATCAATGTATTTTTTTTGATCGAACTATGTATATAATTGCGATTGTTAAAGCATTTGTTGGTAAAAAACAGATACACATACTGATTAAATCAGCACAATCGACTATAGTCTTGCGCCCTAAAATTACTTTTTTGTTACCACTATTAAAGCGAGATGATCTTGAATCAGCTTTGTATGCATTAGCAGAAATTGGTGTAAATGATATACAATTAATTTCTACACAAAAAACAGTATATCAATGGTCTGCGTATCGAGATAGTGAAAGAGCAGATAAAATATTAATTGCTGCAGCAGAACAGTCAAAAAATTTTGCGTACCCTACATTAAAAGCACCTATTCCTTTAGTTGAAGCATTACAAAAATATAGCGAAGAAGAGAATTCAATAAAAATTTTCTTTGACCCTGCAGGTAGAAAGTTTTTTGATGTAATGCACATGATGCATAGTAATAAGCCCAGTGTTAGTGTGTTGCTTATAGGGCCAGAGGGAGATTTAAGTTGGGAAGAAAAAAAAATAGTAGAAGCACATAAATTTATTTTTTGTGCTCTTACTCCTACTGTTGTGCGAGCTGTTCAAGCAACATCTCTTGCTGCTGGTTTTGTTCGTTCACTTCTTTAGTAAAATATTACAACAAATGTATTCAAATAGCACTTACAATTTTGTTGATTTTTTATATTTTTGATTATTACACTGTTGTTATATGGAGGCGAAGAGAGTTTTTTTGTGGTGAGATAAGGGAGAGTGCAATGGAAAATAGGCAGACGGGAGTGTTGCGATTATTTATTATTTTGGGATTTTTTAGTGTGAGTATATTTTTTTTGAATAATAATAAAAAGAATATACTCATCGCAACGCATATTGATCTCTCAAATTTTAAAATAGATAATATGGGGCATCTTTCTTTGGATCAAATGTACGAATCTATGAGCTCATTATTTCTTGCTCATGACACTGAACTTATTATTAAAGTTATAAGTCAATTTAAATATCGTTTTGCGTATGATTTTGTTGAAAAAATGATAACAGATAATGATATATGTTTATCATGCGAAGAAAAAATATATATTATTTATGGTCTTATTGCACGATGTGGTGAAAAAAAAGCTGAACAATATGATTTTTTCGATCTTGTCATTAAATATCCTATTCTTTATGCTAAAACTCCTCTTTTACTTTTATTAGCGAGAGGCAAATATGCGGATATGATAGCTTTATTTATTGCATGGGGAAAAGATCGTCAAAAAAATACACCACCTCATAATTTGTTATCGCATTGTATTGATGAAGCATTAACTGCTGCGATTAAGGATAATGACTCTATGTCTGTGGAAATGTTATTCAGTAAAAAAATTCGTCTTTCTCCAATTAAGGCTTGTTCGTTATTGTGGTATGTTATTGAACATGAAAAAAATAGTGATTTGATTTCATTGTTAGTTCATCATGCACAAGCAGATGTTAATTATGTAAGTAATGGAAAAACACCATTAATTGCAGCTGTTGAAAAAAATAATATACAGATTGTGCGAACATTATTGGATGAAGGGGCAGTGGTTGATCGCTTTCTTGATGGTGAATATGAAACGGCATTACATATTGCGATAAAATATAAATATTCTTCTGTTGAACTACTACTACGTGAATATGGCGCGGCATAACCGTAACTATTGACATGAAGGAAAAATAATAATCGAACATTAATAAAGATGTTAAAAAAGTATATATCATGCCACTATAATATGAAAGTTTGAGTTATTTAAAATGAAAATGAATAGTGTATATAGTTTTTGGCAGCATTTGAAAACTTCTAAATTTCTGCTATACAGGCGAACCTTATAGTGAATTTATTTATACCTATCTATTTATAAAGTTATTTTTTTATAGTTCTCAAATAGATTTATACTGCTAATTCTTGAGAAGCGTATAACAATCTGTTCATATTAAAAATAGATAGAAATAGAGGAATGGGTAATTTTTGAAAAAAGCAATAGCGCTATTAGCCATTTTTATTGGATTAGAATTTATGAATTTAATGACAAAAAAAAAGAGTACTAACCCCATTTTTGTGATACAAAAACATAGCGCTACTCATCTTCACTATGATTTTAGATTAGAAATTGACGGCGTACTTAAATCATGGGCTATTCCTAAAGGCCCATCAACCGATCCTCACGATAAACGTCTTGCTATTGAAACAACAGATCATCCGATGTGGTATGCAACTTTTGAAGGAGTTATACCTGAAGGTACATATGGTGCAGGCCCGGTGATAGTTTGGGATAGAGGAACTTTTGAACATATCAATAACGTAATAGATGGTACATCTATTTCTCTTGCTGATAGTTATAAAAATGGACATATAGATATCAATCTTAAGGGTAAAAAATTACACGGAGGTTATACGCTTATTCGCATAAGTAAGATAAAAAAATGGTTATGTATAAAAAAAGATGATGAATACGCTGATGCGCGTCGTAATCCTGTTAATTCACAACCAGAATCAGTTATTTCAGGTAAAACAATAGAAGAGATAGAAAAGATTGGATCTAAAAAATAATTCAAAAAAAATGAAGTTAAAGAGTGGTCGCTACATTATTGAGATTAGTAATAGCGACAAAATATTGTTTGGTATATCAGCCATAACAAAAAATGATTTAATACGTTATTATGATTTTATAGCTCCTATTATGTTGCCTCATGTTAAAAATCGTCCGATATCAATGCAGCGATTTCCAAGCGGTATAGATCATGAAGGTTTTTTTCAAAAAGATGCAGGTGATTATTTTCCTTCATGGATTACTCGCGTAGCTATACCAAAACAGGAAGGTGGAATAGTTAACTATGTTGTGATTGATAAACCTGCAACGTTGATATATTTGGCAAATCAAGGCTGTATTACTCCTCATGTATGGTTAAATCGTATTGATAATCTTGAAAAACCTGATCGAATGATTTTTGATTTGGATCCTGCAGATGCTTTATCTTTTAAATATGTCCAACGTGCCGCAAAAAAATTAAAAAAAATACTTGATGATTGTAGTTTGCCTTCCTTTTGTATGCTAACAGGATCACGTGGAGCTCATATAGTTGTGCCCCTCAAGCGAGTGCATACCTTTGATGATACGCGTGATTTTGCGTATAATGTTGCATTTTTACTTGCTCAATATTATCCAGATTTGGTAACAATAGATATTCATAAATCTGATCGTGGCAATCGAGTATTTATTGATTGGTTGCGTAATGGATTTGGTTCTACTGTTGTTGCGCCTTATGCAGTACGTGCGCGTGAAAAGGCTCCTGTTGCTATGCCTGTTACCTGGCAAGAATTATTATCTTCAGGGATGAGTTCGCAAAAATATACGATTGCTAATGTTAAAAATCGAATAAGTACAATTGGTGATGTGTGGCATGATATACAACAACATATTGTAATATTAAAAAAGGCACGTGATAAAATTAATACCATGCTAGAGTAATTGAAATAATAAATTTTATAGTACATTTTGTTGCAAAAAGTCATTCACTCTGATGTATAGTACAATCTAATATATAATCATTATTATTACTTAAAATAGGATTGATTTTTATGATAATAATTATTGGAATAATTGGGCTTGTCATTTCTGTATATGGTATATTCGTTGAGCGTAAACTTAAACAAGATATCAACTACAAAGCTGCATGCGATATTTCTGATAAAATATCGTGTACTCGTCCATTGTTGAGTTCATATGCTGCCATGTTAGGTATTTCAAATATTTGGGCTTCAGCATTATATTATTGCGCAATTATTATAATGGCTATATTACAATTAAAAACTATGCTATTTATAACATCATGTGCAGGAGTGATAGTTTCAGTTATCTTTGCTTATATTTTATATTTTAAAATTAGATCATTTTGTTTGATCTGTACGTCACTTTATATTGTTAATATAGCACTTCTGACAGTATCTTATTTTTCTTGATACTTTTATTACGGAAGGATATTCTTGGTTGTATGAAAATATTTTTGGATACTGCTAATACTGAGTTCATACAGCAATGGGCTCAAACTGGATTAATCGATGGTGTTACCACTAATCCTACGCATTTAAGCAAGGAAGGTAATGATCCTACTAAAGTAGTTCTTGCCATTTGTGAATTTCTGCCATTAGGTGTAATTAGCGTTGAAGTGGTTGAAACAGAACCAGAAGATGTATATATGCAGGCACATAAAATTGCCGCATTATCAGAAAATATAGTTGTAAAAATTCCTTGTCATGCACGTTATTATCATATTATTAAGAAACTTGTTGCAGAAGGAATTTCTCTTAATATTACGTTGCTTTTTTCTCTTGCACAGGGACTCATGATGGCAAAATTAGGAGTAGATTATATTTCTCCATTTATTGGTAGATTAGATGATCATGGTGAAAATGGTTTAGGATTGGTTAAACAATTGCGTCATATGCTTGATTGGTACGGATTTGAAACACAACTACTCGCTGCATCAATTAGAGATGTTACCCATTTTGAACAGGTTATTGTGGCGGGTGCTGATATAGCAACAGTGCCAATTGCTGTATTTGAACAATCAGTTAAGCATGAGTTAACTGATAAAGGGATGGTACAATTTTTAGCTGATTGGAATAAATTAAATATCACACACTTTCCATAAATATATATCATGCGCATATTTTTTGTAACTAACAGTTATACTCCTTATTCCGGTGGTGTTATTAGTTCAATTATTGCAACTACTGATGCATTGCGATCGCAAGGACATGAAGTTTTTATTATTACGCTCGATTTTTTAGATACTCATCAACATAATGATCCAGATTATGTTATTCGTGTTACATGCCCCATTAAATTTATGTATAAAAAAAATCATATGGCAATTCCATGGCGACCAATGCGAGCTATCATAGAATTATGTAAGAAATATTGTCCCGATATTATACATGTGCATCATCCTTTTTTATTAGGTGTTAGTGCCTTACATGCTGCACGAAGTTATGGAATTCCCTGTATTTTTACCTATCATACTCTTTATGAGCAATATGCACATTATATACCGCTACCAAAAGTATGTATAAAACCACTGATACAATTAACAGTTGTGCGATTTTGCAAATTAGTTGATGGTATTATTGCACCAAGTAGTGCTGTTAAAAAATTTCTTAGTGAGCAACGCATAACTACTCCTATTATAGTTATTCCGAGTGCATTACGTTCCGTTTTTTTTACACAGGATAAAGTAAATGATTCTTTATATACAAAAAAACCATATGAACTTTTAGTTGTTAGTAGATTTGTTCCAGAAAAAAATATACCTTTTGTTTTTGATGTTTTTAAACTGCTTCCAGAGGAATTTAATCTTACTCTTGTTGGCTATGGCATTGATTATAAAAAAATAAAACAGTATGCATTTGATATAGTATGTTTATCTCCAGATCGTGTACGCTTTATCCACAAACCACCTATTGATGATTTATTACTTCTGTATCGCAACGCGGATTTTTTTATTTTCCCCTCACAAACAGATACGCAAGGAATTGTTTTGGCTGAGGCAATGTCACAAGGATTACCAGTAATAGCCCTCGATGGTCCTGGGCAACAAGATATTATTATTAATGGAGTAAATGGTTTTATTGTTACTGATGAACAACATGCAGCTATAACAATCATAAACACTTTGTCTAATCCGACATTGTATCACCAGCTGAGAGAGGGTGCATGCACTACTGCGCAAAAATATCATTCTCATAATATCATTAAAAAAATTATTAATTTTTATCAGGATATATTATATTAATATAATAATATAATAATAAAGTGACATTTGAAGTTAAGTTTTACAGTTACAAAATGATATGAAAAAACAAATTTTTATAAAATTATTTATATATGCATTTCTTGTTATAACCTATGAATTTAGTGGAATGGACTTTCCCGAGGCAAGGCGTCGAATTGTTTCTCGTGAACGAATCAAGTTGTATAAAAATTATCACGAACAATTTAACAGTTTTAATGAGTATTGTGCTTCTGGTGATAAAAAGTCAATTATGAAAGAAAACAATATAAGTAATACAAATAATTTTGTAAAATCAGATTATTATACTCCTAATAACTCTGAAAGCGATAGTGAAGAAGGGCCTTTAGGTTTTACTTTTTCTGGTGAATCCATAGGTTTGAATTTTTTTGTTTTAGATAATAATTCTTTTTATGAGCAATTAAATAATAGTAGATATAAAGGTAAGCTAAAAATAATATCTATGCACGATAATAGCAGTAGAGAAATATTTTCTTATAGTTATGATACAGTAAATGATGGATTACAATTAAAAGGAAGTTTTCGAATAAATCATGAATATGAATGTACAATAGTAGTCTGCAATGATAAATATTATTTACAAAAAAATAATGATACGGCATTAATGCAAATAAATTATAGTAAAGAATTAACCAATCTTCAAAATTTTTTAAAAAATATGGAACAGCCAAAAATAATTGCGCTTGGTCAGGATGGTTCTAGAATTTTATATACTATTAAAAAGCTACAAAACGTAGATGAGGTTCTTTGTCTGAATGCTATAGACTCTATAAATTCAGTAAAAACAAATAAATATGCACCAGTAATACATACACCATCTACAATCCCAAAGTCACCTATAAATGTAGACGAAATTGAGAAGTGCACTAAAAAAGGTTCAAAACAACCAGAACAAAAAATGTCCATTTTGCATACTCTTTTTGGTGCAGTTAGCATTGTTGCTCTATGCATTGAAGTGGCGCATCGTTACAATAAAATACCATTTGGGGTGATGGATATTGTGAATAAAATAATTTTTAAGTTAACTTCTGTGTGTCCTGTGATAAATAAAGTTTTTTAATAAACCTTACAAAAAGAAAATTGATAATTTTAAATAGCATTGTGTGCGTAGTGTTTAATGTGTCACTGATGATTTTGGAAGACCTTTGATTTAGATAAAAAGTAAATATAGAACTTAAAAAACTAGTAAAATGAAGAGCGAGTTCTTTTTTTTGAAAATCGTGGTAGAATTTTGGTTTTATTAAATCAGATGCTGACTTAAGAGATGTAGATAGTGCTTTTGATGAAAAATAGAGATATTCTAAAGTGTATTTTTTCTAATGTGAGTCTGAAGAATGACGAAAAGCTACAGCTTTGAACTGCGTGATCCTTCTTCGAACTTCTAAAAATAAAGGATCATTTTTAAATGGTGGAGGCGATGGGAATCGAACCCATGTCCGCATTACAAATAACTCCAAGAACTACATGCTTATTTTTTGATTATACTTTATATAATGCCTCAAAAACACAGCCTGTTATATAAGACTGCTTGTGATACTATTACGAGCTACTAAACCGTTCAACCTTACTCGATAGTCCTATCTTTTTATTATACGTATTGATTTAACTGATAGACACGTTAACTCAATAAGATGACTACGCTACTGCGTAAGCAGAAGGAGCAGCCATAGCGAATTCATTAGAATTGCCATTTATTGTTTTTTGATTAATTGTTTTACGAGCACTTAATCAACGCTCGGCATGCCCTCAAAGCGATCAACAACACGTCGAAGCCAGTACGCCCCCAAACTTTTCAAAGATCATAAATCTATTATTCAAATAGTAACCAATAGAGCGTATATTGTCAATACTTAGTATTATCTATTCGCTTTTAAGGCTCGATCAGTTTCTCGCTTAATATCACGTTCTTTAAGTTCTTTTTTCTTACTAGGTGCTTTCTTATGTTTTGCAATACCTAATTCTAATTTAATTTTACTTTTATCAGTAAAATAGATAGATAATGGTACTACGGTAACACCTTTTTGAGCAATTTCGCCCAAAAGACGTAAAATTTGACGTTTATGAAGTAAAAGAATACGACTGCGTATCGCAGCTTCTTCGTCCTTAATATAAGCTTTTGCATAGGGTGCAATACGACAATTGACTAATGTCATTTCACCATTACGAATTGCAGCAAAGGAGCCAATAAGTGAAACTTGCCCAGCGCGTAGTGATTTCACTTCATCGCCAGTTAATACGATGCCAGCTTCAATTTTTTCTGATATATCGTAATCATGATATGCTTTTTTATTTTGAGCTATTAATTTCATTCAAGTACTATCGTGTAGGTAATAATTTTTGTGATAAATAAATGGTAAACATGCGTTTCATGCATGGGTATAATATGCAGCTGACAGCTAAAGCGAGTACATTGCCTCCGATCAAAAATGCTGATAATGATAATCCTGTAACGCCAGTATGCTCTTTTAAAAAAAGATTGCATGATTCTATCCATGTAGGATCCAAATTTACATAATCTATATTTAGTGTTGAGAATAACCATCTACCAAAGAAGTGATCAATAGAATAAACAGGTACCATAGTCCAAGGATTATTAATGAGCACTGAAATGGCAAAAATAGTGGGGATATTTAATGCAAAAATCCAGCCAAATAATAATGTCATGATGGTATGTAAGCCAATTAGCGGCGAAATACCAACAAATACCCCTAGTGCACATGTTAACGCAAGTTTATGGGGAGATTGTTCCTGAGCCACTAATCGCTCCGCTAATAATTTAAGTTTTGTAAATATCATAAAAAAACCCTTTAAATTACGAGAGAAAAGGTGCATATTATTTGAAATTAAGCAATCTTTTAGTTATTCTTAATGATGATTATAAGGACATATTTTTAATAAATAATAAATCAATAGGTATAGTATGAAGAAAATAAAAACAACATCCTATCACATAGTATCTCTCATTTTTTCTATTATTTCAACCGGATCCTCTGTTTTTGCTGCCCCATCATTACTTATGGGTACCATTCAATTTAGTAAAGATTCAACACTAAGGCCAATTAATATTAATTGCGCAGGAACTGAAATAAAAACTACTCTTCATGAGACCTATGCATCAAAAATAACGTTTGAAATTCCTAAGGCCAATGATCAATTTCATTTTGACGTACTCATTATGTATGCTAAAATTGATTCTCAACCAAAAAAATTTCCAAATGGCCTTGAGATTCCAAATACTCCGGATTATTTAAAAATAGATATAGATATTCCTTATGTATATTATAGTATTGATTTTATTAATAATATTTGGGTTATAGCAGAAAAAAAACTCCCTGAAAATAGACAAATACCTGATAGGGCGATCATTATTGAATGTTATCCTGAATGGATAACTGATTTTAAAGGTGGTTCTGCTGTGGAGATACCAACATTATTTATTAATAATGCAATCATTGGAGGAGAAGAGGCAAAAGAAATAATTGAAGAAGCTCTGATTAAATTAGAGCTTACTGCATTAGATTCAAGAATATTTCATAAACCTATGCATCGCCAGACGCAAGTTGCTCCTGATAAAAAACGAATTCTTATTATGGATCAAGTAGTTTAATGGCCATGAAATTGCCTATAGTAACACTCGGTATTGAAACATCTTGTGATGAAACTGCGGCAGCCATTTATCATAGTGAACGAGGGTTGATTTCTAGTACGCTTTATTCACAAATAGATTTACATAAAAATTTTGGTGGTGTTGTGCCAGAACTTGCTTCACGATCACAATTAGAAAAAATAAGTCCTATTGTATATGAAGCAATTCAGAGGGCGCAGATAACATTAGATGATATAGATGTTGTTGCAGTTACTAATAAACCAGGTCTTCCTGGTTCACTTCTTGTAGGTATTTGCTTTGCAAAAGCATTAGCGTGGTCAAAAAATAAAAAATTAATTGGTATAAATCATTTGGAAGGGCATGCATTTTCAGCATGTATAGAATATGACATTCCGTTCCCTTATTTGTGCTTAACCGCGTCGGGAGGCCATACATCATTATATCTTATAAAAAATTTTGGTGATTACCAGGTGCTTGGAGAAACGCAGGATGATGCTGCTGGTGAAGCTTTTGATAAAATTGCAAAATTAATGAACTTGCCGTATCCGGGCGGACCTGTTATTGAAAGACTGGCACGGGAAGTTGATTTTAAAGATTTCTATTATTATCCGCGTAGTAGGCATAAAACATTAGATTTTAGTTTTTCTGGATTGAAAACTGCTGTTTTATATGATTTAGTTAAAAAAAACGCTTATAGTTTATCAACTAAAACATTTTTACAAGGAGAGAATGAACAATTTAAAAAAGAAGTTGCGAGCTCTCTACTTGTTTGTATTGCGGATATTTTTGAACAAAAGCTTGGACTTGCTTTGCAGGCCTATCCCTATGTGAAAGCAATTACTTTTGTTGGTGGTGTTGCATGTAACAAATACATTGTTGAACGACTACGTGTATTTTCTGTAGCGCATGCCATTCCTTTTTTCCATCCATCGCGTGATTATTGCACAGATAATGCAGCAATGATAGCTTTTGTTGGTAATTATAAAGCGCAACAAGGCTTATTTGCAGATTTTACACTTGATATTAATGAATAATGCATAGGTTTTTTACTGTTTTTGTGGTACAAGGATTTGCAGGGCGATGTTTAAACCAATTTTAGCAAATTCTCCCATCATGGTACTTGCGGTATAAATCAGTGCAGTTGAAGCAGCTGTGCTAAATATAAATGACACTGATGGTTTTTGTAATTCTTGGTGTTTAAGTTTTGTTTCTTCTTGTTCGATAGCTTTATGTATTCCGGGATATTTTGAAGCTTGTCGTTGGCCTTCTTCTGTTAGTAAAAATTCTTTGCTATGTTCTAGTTCTTGTTTCGATGTTTCAATGAAAGTTTCTAGTTGTTTTTTTTGCATAAATTGCTTAATTATTGTTTTGGTAGCAGCACCAATTCCCATTTCTGATCCAGTAGAAAAACTTTTTATAAATATTTGTGGTAATAAATTATACATAACTGTCCATAAGCTAGGGGTTGGTTGAGATTCCG
>DATIEE010000001.1 GCA_035455925.1 Candidatus Babeliales bacterium | reverse complement strand
GAATGATAATCCATGAAACACCAAATTGACCAAGAAATCGTTGCGTAGAAAACCATAATGAAGGATAAAAAAATAATTGATTTCCTCCACTATTACCATCAATTACCCTATTGATTTTGTCACGCTGCTTATAAATTCCATCAAATTCTATCATGCCATTAAAAATCCAAGAATCTACTTTATAACATATATTTTTACTAATTCCTCCTTCATACAAAAATTGATTACCAAACTTGGTACCTTTGCGTGATGTTGTTAAATTTGCTCCTGAAGACACAAAGTAATACCAATCTTGTCCTGTATGGCTTGCAGTAAATCCGAAAAATACGGTAGTTGATCCACCACCAAGCCCAATTAACGGCTCCGTGTGAGCAGAGGATGTAGGTAATCCTATATTGCCAACTAAAGTAATTACATTTGCCATTATTGCTGTTTCTTTTGCATACACAACTCCTTCGCATTGTACAAGCAAATCTCCTATTCCTCGAGCTACATTATTGTTCAGCTGAAACTTCGTAGCAATCGGTAATTCAATAAAAAGAGATATAGTATCATTAATTCCATATATAACTGATGGAGCAACTTCTATAAAACTTTTTTTATGTGCCTTTAATTGATCAACGCGAGTCAACACAAGCCATTCACCTTTATCAACAATATTTTGTCCAAAAGCAATTAATGGACCTGGTTGTTGAGAGACTGGTAAAGAAAAATTACCAGTTTTTACTTGTACTATTTTTTCTTTAACCCATTTTACATTTTCTTTTCCCATAGCTAAAAAGGTAAATAGAAAGCTGAGACTAAGAACAAAATATTTTTTTTTCATTTTTTTTACCAAGCGATATGTTATAAACAGCAAATAGATTTCGCCTTTCCCGCCTTCATAGCTTTACTTACCGGTACTAACTTACCAGTCATCACGTCAAATATAAATCCATATATGGGAATATGTGCTGGAATTAATGGATGTTGACGAATTTTTTTGACATCTTCTAATACGGACCGAAAAAGACCGTTTTGAATAGTTAACCAATCAATGCACTGATAATTTACACAAGATTTTTTTCCACAGCAATATCTTACCTTTTTACATGCATATCTCTTACTAAGCGTAGGGACTTTAAGTGTAGCATTACAATAATCAATTTTTGTAACTTCATCTACATTCACATTGTCGTGTAATAATTCATGTATACTTTTATTAGTAAATCTTTGCATACCACAATCAGTATGATGAACTACAAAAAATTGATTTGTTGTTAATAACCTAGATGAAATAACCAATGACCTAATTGCATCGTCACTTGCCCGTCCGCCAGCATTTCTTATTAAATGAATATCTCCCGCTTCAAATCCCATAAATTCATTAGGCAAAAGACGAGCATCCATGCATGTCAACAACGCAGCACGCTTACGCGAAAAAGCATTTGGTTGTGCTTTATATGTACACGCATAAAGAGTATTTGCTGCAACAACTTCTTTATATAAATCGCTGCTATCCTTATTGATAACCTCTTGACTATCTTTTTGATAAGTTTTTGATGTAATCATGATCTAAATTTCCTAAAAAAGCCCATTGATATTTTCTCTAACTAAAGTATACTATCTATGATTATATTTAACAAAAAACTCAACTCACGAATTCAAAAAAAATACATTCTATGAAGAATATAAATGTATTTTTATATATTGCAATTATCACTTTTTTTATAACAATTACTCATTCGGAACTTTTTATTTTACTCTATAAGCGGAATTTATCACTTTGCTGCAACAATAACTTTAAAATCGATCTTGCTAAAATCAATATTTGTATATAAAATAAAAAAAAATCAAAAAAACTAAATTATACATTACCCGGTAAATATTAATGATTTTTTTATATTTCATAATTTTCACTTTTTTTACAACAGTTAACTATTATACATATAGCGCACAAAAACCTATCGATGTGATACATTCTCCAAATCAAAACTATAATCTAACTCGTGAAAATGATGATATTTTTTTTAAATCATTAGATTCTAAACAAAAAGAATTAACTAGCGTTAACACACAAAGAGAAATTAATGCGCAATTAATCTTTGAAGCATCTCAATTTAGCCCTGATAGCACAAAGATTTTATTACGAATAAAAGACAGTAATGACTATATAATCCTTGATAATAAATTCGAAATTATTACTGGTTGGAGTGGTCTTCAAGGTAATGCATATTTAACTAATAAACACCTACTTATAGAATATAACCAACAAAATAATCCTTTATCTAAACAAAATCTATTCTTGATTAAAAACATTGAAATATTACAAAAAAATCCTTCTACAATTCAAGATATTTTAAACGATGTGCGCACTATTGACCCCAAACACCTACCTCAAGACTCTGTACGCTTTGTATTAGAAAATCATCTTGCTTACGCCTTCAATCCTAATGACAGAAATGACGCAATTTGGTGCAAAAAAAGTGTTAGTAATAACACAATTGATGTTATTCTTACTAACATAGATAACGATAAGAATACTACATTAACTACATTGCCAACTGACGCTGAATTATCAATAGAAATTACAATTACATATAATCTAACTGATAAATGTTTTTCCCTAATACAAGAAGCAAAAAATATAGAAAATCAAACTGTTTTTTATGCTGATAATCGATTTAAAATTGATTCCCTAACAAATAAGTATATTCACGATCCACATATACCATATAATCCTGATCTGTTTAAGAATATTTCTCGAAAACAATCAACAAAACCCGATACTGTCAATTCTTCTACTTCTACTATTAATAAATCCCCTATTCTCGATACATACCAAACCTGGCTTAAGTGCTTAGGAATCACTGGTTGCATCGCTATTGTATTCTTACTATATCGATATATACAGCGTTAATTATTAATTTTATTATCTATTTTCCAAAAAATCCTTCATCCACAGCCAAAGAAACATACTTTTTACAAAACCACCTATTGACCTAATTTCTATTTGTGTTAAATTTAAAGCATAGAATAAATTAAACAAGCAAATAAGGATTATTACCATGATATATTTCCCACCACCGCCTCCGCCAGCACCTATCATTACCGTATGGATTCATGGAAGTAAATTATGGGTTCATGGAAATGGATTAAATGAATATTTGCCTAATTTTTTAGGAAAAATAGCTCATAATGTAACAAATGCATTGTCTGATCATAAACAAAACTTACATAAAATAACAAACGATGATACTCATTACTCATATTTACAAGCAAAAACATTGTCAACCATAGATCCTACTCAATTTAATCTTAACCATTTTTATACCTTTGGATGGTCGGGTAAACTTGATATTTGCTCAAGAAAACAAGCTGCATATGATCTTTTTTATGACCTTAAATTAGTAGTACAAAATTATCAAAAAACCTATGGCGTCAAACCTGACATTATACTTATTTCTCATAGTCATGGCGGTAACGTTCTTCTTCATTTGGCAGAGATAATTGATCCGGATGGATTTGAGCTTATTATCTCAAAGGCTATTTTACTTGCATGTCCCATCCAAAAACATACGTCTCATTTGATTAATGCACCACTATTTAAAAAAATTTATTCACTTCACTCACATGCTGATATTCTCCAAATCATTGATCTCCAAGGACTACATACCAAAAATAAGGTGACTAAACCATTATTTTCAGAACGTCACTTTAACCCCCATCCTAAACTCATACAAGCATCAATTTGCTGGAAAACATATCCTCTCTGGATTCCTGAAGATTATAGAACTGACGAAATAATTATAAAAAAAATAATATACTACCTCACGACTATTAGCTATATAAAAAAAAATCGTGGTCTTTTTCATATTGAGTTTTTATTGTTGCCTTTTATACGACAATTACCTATCATCATTAACCAACTTGATACTATTTTTGAAGACAGGAAAAACTACTCACACAATAAAAATAATATTATTACTATTGAATTATAAATTATTATGTTGATTCTGCGTAATTAAATAAAACTTATCCACTTACATATTCCAAAAAATCCTTCATACGCATACTGTATCCCCATTCATTGTCATACCAACCAAAAACTTGTCCCATTGTTCCATTAACGTTAGTTAAGAGACCATCAATAATGACTGAATGTGGATCACCATTAAAATCACTTGAAACAAGTGGCTCCATAGTTATTGCCAAAATATTTTTCATACCCTTGCGTGAAACATCAATAAATGCCTGATGAATCGATTCTAATGAAAGATCTTGTTTTGCTTCAAACACAAGATCAATTAATGATACTTTTCCCACAGGAACGCGCATGGCAACGGCAGAAACTTTACCTTCCAAGTGTGGTAAAATTTTTGCAAGCATTTTTGACGCTCCTGTAGTGCTTGGAATTATATTAAGCGCTGCTGCACGTGAAAAGCGTAAATCTCGTGCATCAACATCAAGTAATACTTGTGAATTAGTGTAAGCATGTGTTGTTGTCATACAACCACGAATAATAGTAAATGCATCATCCATCACTTTAAGTGTTGTCATGAATGCATTTGTTGTACAACTACCAAGTGACACTATTTTATGATATTCAGGATTAAATAATTGTTCATTAACCCCCGGAATGATTGCTATGTCTTCATTATGTGCAGGAGCTGATATCAACACTCTTTGAGCACCTGCGATGATATGTTTTTGTGCATCATTACGATCCGTAAAACGTCCTGTGCAATCAACAACCCAATCGATATGTAGATCATTCCATGGCAATTTTTCTGGATCCAGCTCTGCAATAATTTTTATATGATAGTCACCAATAATTAGTTCGTTATTTTCAACAGACACTGCTCCCTGAAAAGTTCCCATTAATGTATCATATTTAAACATGTGTGCAATATGTTCAGGATTTGAATTACCCACATTGATTGCAATAACGCGCATTTTTTCCTGTATATTTTTATCTTGCAACACACATCGTAAAAAAGAACGTCCGATCCTACCAAATCCACTAATTGCTATATGCATCATTACTATTCTCCTCAAAGATAATTAATTACCACGACCGAACTTTTTCCAACACCAATAATTCCTGCTCAACTGATAATTCAGGAAGCTCCATTAATAATGGTATATGACATAATTTTGGATGCATAACAAATCTTTTAAGCGCATCATCACCAATAACGCCCTGACCCACAATGACATGCCGATCAATATGAGACCCTAAACCCTCTACCGTATCATTCAAATGAATTAATCTAATACGTTCAATACCAATCGTTGCATCTAAAAAATCAATAAATGCATCCTGTTGTTCTTCTTGCACAATATCATACCCAAATGAATGGGCATGTGCTGTATCAATACAAAAGCCAATTCGTTCTGGATAATCAAGTTTTTCAAGCAACAGCTTAAAATCAAGAATATTACTACCTATCGCCAAATTAGCATGACAGGTATTTTCTAATAAAATTGCAATATCTCGGTCTCTTCTTAAAACAGTATTAAGCGAATATGCCAATTCATCAATTCCATCATTCTTATTTTTTGCCCCTTTTGCAGTCCCTGCATGTAATACAAGATGTGTAAACTCAAGTCGACGAGCAAATGCAATTTCACGTCGTAGTTGTGGATAACCATTATTACCCAGACTTGATAAATTAACCCAATATGATGCATGACAAAAAAGATCTGCAAATTGCGAGCGACGAACTTTCAAAAATTCATATACATCAACATCAGTAACGCGAATTAATTTTCCCGTTTCCTGAGGTACAAAAAAACATTGAAAAAAGGATAGATTTAAAAAATCTGCTCTTTCTAATAACTCTTTTAATGATGAACGCATACGAATATGTACACCAAGTCTATTTTTCATTATTAACTTCATTATTCATCTGAAACTGTTCGCGTAAATATTCATCATCAAAATAATGTGATAAAACGGTAACAAAATCTTCTTTTACATGTTGCAAATCCTCATGAGTATTTGCTTCAAAACGAATAGATAATACCGGTTGAGTATTCGACGCACGTATAATTCCCCATCCATAATCTGTTATTACTCGAACGCCATCAATAGCAATGATTTTCACATTTTTTTGCTGATAAAATAGATTTTTTATTTCATGTACAATAGCATGCTTATTTTCTTCATCACAAGCAATACGAAATTCTGGTGAAGTAACTTTTGCAGGAAATATCGCTAGCAATTGAGATAAATCTTTTTTTGTCTGTATAAGTAGTTCAATTAAGCGAAACATTGCATAAATACCATCGTCATACCCAAAATGACGATCTCTAAAAAAGAAATGCCCGCTTGTTTCGCCACCGAGCATTGCATTTTGTTGTTCCATGGTTTCTTTAATAATTGAACAACCCACTGGTGTTATCACCACCCGAGCGCCCCACGATTCAAGTAGTTCAGTAAGCCCTGCAGAACAGACAACATTATATACAACAACCATTGATGGGTACTGTTTAACCATAGGTTGAGCAAAAAGTGCAATAAGTTTGTCCCCTGATACTAACTCACCTTCTTTTGTCATCGCTCCCATGCGATCAGCATCGCCATCAAAGCCAATCCCAACAACTGCATCTGTAGTTCGCAAGCAATCTTGTACATCTCGCATATTTTTTATATGTGTCGGATCAGCCTCATGATTAGGAAATGTACCATCAACATCTGAATACAATAGTTGAATATTCTTCCACTCCATCATTGCAATAATTGTTGGCAACACAATACCGGCTGAACCATTACCACAATCAATAACTGCTTTAAGGTCACTACCTTTTAAATGATTAAATTTTTCTCTATGCCATGCTATATAATCTTGTTTCAGCGCATGCTCACTATATACACCATGAGCTATGGTACTACAATGTTTTTTTGCATAATATAATCTACCAATTTCTTTAATATCTTTACCCCATAAAGCATGGGTGCCTAAACATATCTTCATCCCATTATATTCTTTGGGATTATGAGAAGCGGTAACCATAATAGCCGCATCAATTTGCATAGTATTTGTTGCAAAATAAATCATTGGCGTAGTACAAACTCCCACAAAAACAACATCTAATCCGCTTTCAATTAGCGCACGACATAAATTATCTTTAATGATAGGTGAGTGTTGCCTTACATCCATTCCCACCGCTACTGTTTTTATTTTTTTATTTAATTGAACTAAATAAAAGGCTATCGCACAACCAAGATCATACACATCATCAATTATCAATTCATTATCAACAAGACCACGAATATCATATTCACGAAAAATTATTTCTTTCATCATCTCTATCTCCACATTAATGTTTTTATAGTCTTGTTTTTACTATACCTTTTGCTTGCTATTCTGACAATTGGCCTATGAAACAAATAAAGCTAGTGTTACACTAATCGCACATAATAACAGAGGATAATTACTATGATTCCACAAAAGCTACAAATTAAAAATTTTTTAAGCTACGGTCCAACATTACAAACGATTGATTTTACATCCTACTCACTCATTTGTCTCTCCGGTAAAAATGGGCATGGAAAATCAGCATTATTAGATGCAATGACATGGGCTCTGTGGGGTCAAGCACGAAAAGTATCTGGTGCAGCAAAGGCTGATCAAGGGTTACTACGATTAGGTCAAACAAAAATGCTCGTTGTTTTTGATTTCATTTTTAACAACAAAAAATATAGAGTTCGCCGCGAATATATGGAAACATACGGTAAACCAATAAACTCTCTTGAATTTGGAATAATAGATAGTCAATCCGAAACATTTATTCCACTTACTGATAAAACAATTAAAACTACGCAACAAAAGATTGAACAAACATTACGTCTTGATTTTGAATCATTTTCTAACTCAGCGTTTTTACGTCAAGGAAGCTCAAATGAATTTTCAAAAAAAACACCAAAGGACCGTAAACAAATTTTAGCAACCATTTTAGGTCTTAATCAATATGAAGTAATACGTACTTTAGCACTAGAAAAAATAAAAGATGCTTATACAAAAAAAACAGTTTTAATAACCCTACAAGAACAAAGAACACAGGAACTTACTGCTCAAGAAACAATTGCTATCGAATTTGCAAAGCTTACTCATGAATTAAGCATATTCGAACAAACAGAGAAAGAATGGATTACTGCTAATACACTTCATACAAATAATCGTATAGCTTATAATGAAAAACAACAGCTCTATAATAATTTTACATTTCAGGCCCAACAAATTAATGAACAGATTACATTACAAACGAAACAACTTAAAGAATTAATAACTGAATGGCGTATAATTAATAAAAAAAAACAAGATCTCCCTAACATTAATGATCTTGAATTAACAAAAAATAAAATAATTACTGCCATTACTCACCATCAACAGTTATTTCAAAAAAATCTTGAACAACGCGAAACGCTTCTTAATCTTACCAAACAAATCAATCATATTGAGCAACACCATAAAAATGAATATCTCAAAAAAAATAATATTTTACACCTTGCACTAGAACGATTAATCGCTGAAAAAAACAACTATCAAACATCGCTATTTACGCATGAAAAACATATACATCAATGTCAAGTGGATGATAGTGATATAGCCAAACAAATTATACAACATGAAGAAGAATTATCATTCATACAACAAAAAACAACTACAGTAGAACAACAAGAAGCACATCTTGAAAAACGCAAAGCTACCTATCAACATTTTGTCTCATTAGGCAACTGGATTAATAGTGAACTTAATAGTCTATCTAACAAAAAAAAACTTGTGCATGATGATGATCCAAGTTGTCCATTATGCGAACAAAACTTATCTGCTTCACGTAGACGTTTTCTAAAACTTAATTTTGAAAAACAAGAATCATTCCTAACACATCGCTTACGTCGACTAAAAAAAATCATCCCTACATTAAAAGAAATTCTCATCAATCAACATGCCCAGATCACTAAAGATAAAGAACAACTTCAACAAGCACTATCTTTAACCTTAAAAATTGCTGATTTAAACGCTACTCGCACAAAAATAGCTCATAATAGTGCAGAACTTATTACACAATGTGCACAGATAAGTAATCAAATCATCCTACAAACAAATGCTATTACCATCCACCAACAAAATATTACTTATCAAGAAGCCTATAGCAATCAAATAGAGGATAAAGAATATCAGGCTATTATCCAAAAAAAGCATCTCATAGAACAACACTTGCAAGAAAATATATATAATGAAGATAAGTACAAAAAAGACCAAGAAAAACTACAACTTATTGAACTTCAATTAGTTGATTATGAAACAGTTAACCAAGATATTGCACAACAAGGACAACGAAAAAATGAAATTAACAAACTGTGCGCTCTACTAAAAAATAATAAACTTGCACTACACACTATTGAAAATAATCGTATAAATTTAGGTAACCTCGACGCACAGCTACATACATTACAAAACAGAGAAAAAGAACTTGAATCACAACATATACTTCTCAAATCAAACAAAGAACGTCTTACGCACACCCAAGGTAGTATTGAAAACCAACAAAAGCACATGACAAAAATTAATAATGAATTTCAAAAGGAACAAGCTAATATTACTCGATTAAATACTATCATTGAAGATTACCAAACCATTGCAACAGCAACAGGAAAAGACGGCATTCAAGCATTACTCATTGAAGAAGCTATTCCAGAAATTGAGCAAGAAGCAAATTATCTATTATCACGCCTAACCAACAATCAAGCACAAATTTTTATTGAATCATTACGTGATTTAAAAAAAGGCGGCACTAAAGAAACATTAGATATTAAAATTTCTGATCAAGCAGGCATCAGACCGTATGAACTTTTTTCAGGCGGTGAAGCATTTCGTATCGATTTTGCACTACGCATAGCAATTTCAAAACTTCTTGCGCGACGTGCAGGCACAGCATTGCAAACACTTATTATTGACGAAGGATTTGGCTCTCAGGACGAAGAAGGTCTTGGACATATTATGGATGCTTTACATAAAATACAAGATGATTTTTCAAAAATTATTATCGTTTCTCACCTTCCAAACATGAAAGATCAGTTTCCCGTACAGTTTTTCATTGAAAAAGGAGTTCAAGGAAGCACTGTCAGCATTATCGAACAGGGATAAATAGCAAATTTCAATATGGCTGATGCGATTCTTTCTCTGCCAATGATGTTAAACGAGAAGCATTATCACTATCCGGCGCTTTCGATTCTTCATGTGCTGTTGATTGCGTATTATTAATAAGACCGCTACGCTGTTTTTTTTCTATATCCTCGGTTAAACGTGCATTATGAACCCCACCCGTCCGTTGTCGTTTTTCCACACTTTCAGTAAAATAAACATTATTAATAGCGCCGCCGCGTTCTCTTTCTTCATATCGTGAAGTCATCTGCGCATTATACGCAGACCCACCTTTGCGAGATATCTTTTCTTCTTCTTGTGTTAAGCTGGCATTGTTTATACCTCCACTACGAGCAAGAGCTTCTCGCTCTCCAGTTGATGGTTCTCGGCTCGCTAATTCACCTTTCACGTGTGAGTGCGTCACCACGGCTAATAAAGCAATAGAAATAATCAATTTATTTTTCATATTATTCTCATTTTTTATAAAAGCTAAGCGGTAATTTCTTTTTATCACCGCTTAGCTTTATTATTATTTACTTCTATACTCACACCTAAATTACACCAGCATATACTCAAATGTAATTACATACCGCGCACTATAATTATTAAAATTTTGACGTAACTGGTAGCGCTGATGGAGCTGATATTTGTATTTTAATTTGCTCAATTTTTTTTGCTTTTTTTTGCCTTACTTCTTGTGCTTGTTTTTCGCGTATTATTTCTCTATTCTTTGCTCTGTTATATTCTGATACTAAAGCTTGCGCTTCAATCAAAGCAGTTCCTCTTTCCAAATTTTGTATATATGAAATAAGATTTGTTGGATCATACCCATGTTTCTCTCGTATGTCAGTAATCATCTGAAAAAATTTATCTTCCTTTTCTTTTTCTTTCGGAATAGTCGCTATTTTCCCAGCTTTTTGATAACTCTCATTAAGCAATGCTTCATGAGCTTTTTTTGCTACTCCAAATTCATCTTGATGCATAGGGTATAACTCTGTTTGAGATCTTAATGCTTCAATCTTACTTGTATAATATGGATATGCTGCCTGATCATTCAATACTAGTGCTAATTGCTTTTTTATCTCATCTAAATAGGCTGCCTCGGATAAATTACCGGTTTTATAGGCATAATTTAATCGATCAAATGTATTTGATAACGTCAGTACCGCTGCAGACCCACCAAGTGCCCACAAAGCTGTGGCTGCAGCACTAGCCCCAGCAACCAAAGCACCAGAACCAGAAAAAAGAAGTGCTCCCGGTAAGAGATATTTCCAACCTCCCATACTAGATCCATATTCACCAACAGTACTCTCCCATGCGCTTGATGCCGCCTCTTTTGATTTTTCCCAAGCGCTTCCTAACTTACCTCCACCCCAATATAATAATGACTTTGCTCGATCTAATGCCCCTGAACCAACATCCTCTAACGTCAACAACTGTTCTTTTGTTAATGGTTGCTTCACTTCTTGCTGTTGTTGTAACATTTGATCAAGTGTTAATGATTGTTTCTTTTGTTGCCCTGGCTGCTGCTGTGGCTTTTGAAACAATTGTCCTTGCTTAACCTGCCATGCCTGATATTTTGGCGTGTACATATTAAGCAAATCATTCTCCTGTTGCGATGATAATTTAGACTTAATTTGATCATACTTTTCCTGTGTTTTCGCATCCCACGGCACTGACGCTTTCATTAATTCATCAACGGTTGTCGCAACTCGCTCTTTTGTTACAACTGGCAATTGTGGCTGTTGCTGTGGTATTTGTTGCTGTGGTATTTGTTGCTGTTGTTGTTGCGCTCCTTGCTGCTGAGAAGGATTTTTGCCTCGTCCGTTCACAAAACCAATAGCACATAACATTGCAACACATGTCATATATTTAAAAAGCTTCATACTCTTTTTTGTCTCACCACCCGTATCACGGAACGAACTGCAACTGACAATAAGGATTAATTTTTTTTTCATAACTCTTCCTTTATATAAACAAGTAATCAAATTAGACTTCAATTTGAATATATCAAAGGAGATCAAGAAAAGACAACAATCTAAAAAATTTATAAAAGAAATTAAAGATCGTCAATAGATACAACTGAATCGACACCAGGAACTTTTTCTTTAAGTTGAGCTTCAAGACCCATCTTAAGAGTAATAAATGAAATGGGGCAGCTTACGCATGCGCCGGATAATTGAACAAAGACCGTACTATTTTCAAATCGTATAAAATGAACATCCCCACCATCATTAATGATGGCAGGGCGTAATTCTTCAAGCACACGTTGTATATGCTCAACTGTTTCAGGGAAGGATAGCTGTTCAGAAGCTACTTTAGTCATTTTAAACCCATTCCAAACGAGCAACAGTTGCTGTATCGCTCATACGTTTACCAAGAGGAATAATTCGCGTATATCCACCTGGACGAGAAACATATTGTGGAGCAATTTCTTTAAATAGCTTAATAACTGCATCAACGTCATATGGTAATAATGCCTGCACACGACGACGAGCATTAAATGTATTACCTTCACGTGCAATAGTGACAGCGCGCTCAACAAGGCGTTTTGTCTCCTTAACGCGCGCCTTAGTTGAAACTAAATGTCCATAATTAATCAAATGTATTGCTTGATTACGGAGCATTGCCCTTCTATGAGGCGCCTTAAGGTTTAATTTTTTTCGACCATTCTGATGTACCATTTTCTTGTACCTTGCTTAAAACAGAAATATTATCCCTGACCTAAGATCTTCTTAACATTTTCTTCATTAATATTCATACCAAAAGAAAGACCAAATGCTTTCATACTTTCTTTGACTTCGTTTAATGATTTACGACCAAAGTTCTTAATTTTCAACGCATCGTCTTCAGCAACATTAACTAAGTCAATAACACGATTAATGCCCGCATTAATCAAGCAATTATGAGCTCGTACTGAAAGTTCTAATTCTTCAATTGGCTTTAATAGTAAATCAACTGGTACTCCTTTAAGACTTGAATCGTTAGTCTTTAACGGTACCTTCTCTATTTTCTCTTCTGGGAGACGAGATATTTCATTAAATGGAATCTCAGTACTTTCAAGAAAATGTTCAAGTTGTGTACGAAGAACTGAAACTGCATAATGCAATGCATCAACGGGGTTTTCAGAACCATTAGTATGAATGCGCAAAATTAATTTATCATAATCAATAGCATCGCCAACACGTGTTTTTTCAACATCAAACATAACTTTACGTATCGGAGAAAACATAGCATCCAAGTAAATTCTAAAATCATCTTGGTAAGGCTTATCTATCGGCCATTGAGCTTGTTGATATCCACGTCCGGATTCAACAAAAAATTCAATATCCAGTTCACCATCAAATGCAACATGCGCAAAAATATAATCTTTATTAACCAATTCAAGATGTTCATCTGCAATAATATCTTTAACAGATACTTCAGATTCACCTTTCTTAGTCAAACGCATTTTTCCGGGTTTACCTTCTCTATTGCGAATGATGATATTTTTTATATTAAGAACAATCTGCATAGCATCTTCAACAACACCTGGTATTGCTGAAAATTCATTATTAACACCTTTTATAATTATTGATGTTATTGCAGACCCTTCAACGCCACTAAGTAAAATTCTTCGTAACGAATTTCCAATCGTTATTCCAAAACCCGGTTCAAGCGGTTGAACTACTAATTCGCCGCAGGTTTCACTTAGCGTCTTTTTTTCCCATTTCAACTGTGGAATGATAAGTGGTTTGTATTCCCTATTCTTAGTCATTCAACCTCCTGCTTACCTGGACTTTCAACTATCTATTACTTCGAGTATAATTCTACAATCAAACGCTCTTCAATGGGCACTTGAATATCAGCACGAACTGGAAGACGAAGAACACGACCAACTCTGTCTTTTTTATCCAATTCCAACCAATCAGGAACCTTAATGCCAATCTTCATTCTCTTTTCAACAACATCCTTTAAAAATGTTTCCATTTTTATTACACGTTGTGAAAGCGAAATAACATCTTCAGATGACACTAAAAAAGATGGTGAATATACTTTTTTCCCATTGACTAAAACATGTCCATGAGTAATAATTTGACGTGCTTGCGTCCGTGTCGTAGCCATTTTTAATTTGTATACCGTATTATCTAGCCTGCGCTCAAGCAAACTTAACAAGTTCTCACCTGGACCACCATCTCGCTGTTTACTTGCTACTGCAAAAAAACGTTTAAATTGCCGCTCGCGCAATCCATACATTTCTTTAACTTTTTGTTTTTCTTGAAGTTGTTTTCCATATTCAGAAACTTTTCTTCGCGGAGCTTTTTGCTGCTGCTTTTCGGTTGATTCTTCTCTTACAACTGCCATGGCACCCTTATCTCACAAAAAATGATAAACTTTTTAATTATACACGTCGTTTTTTAGGAGCTCGGCAACCGTTATGTGGCAATGGTGTAACATCACGCAACATAGAAACAGTTATACCTGCAGATTGGAAAGCACGAACAACCGAATCTCTACCAGAACCCGGTCCCTGCATATTTATTTCCAAATTTTTAACTCCAACAATCTGCATTTCCTTTGCTAAAGTAGATGCAATCTGCGATGCCGCAAAAGGAGTACTTTTACGAGACCCTTTAAATCCTAAGCGCCCTGCGCTTGAACAAAATAAAACATCACCTTCCATTGTCGTAATCGAAACGATAGTATTGTTAAATGTTGATTTAACATGCGCAATGGCTGATGCTATTTTTTGTTTTTGTTTTTTTGGTTTCTTTTTATAAGCCATGTAATCAAAACCCCTACTGCATTATTATTTCTTAGTTACTTTACGCTTTAACGCTATTGGATTTTTCTTTGGACCCTTGCGCGTACGTGCATTCGTCTTTGTACGTTGACCACGAACAGGTAGCCCACGCTTATGGCGCAGCCCTCTATAAGAGCCAATTTCTTGCAAACGCTTAATATTCAACGTAATTTCTTTGCGCAATTCCCCTTCAACTTTATAATTGTCGGTTATCTCTTTTTGAATTGCCGCTATCTCAGTATCAGTTAAATCTTTTACTCGCGTATCGAAACTGATACCAACTTTAGTCAAAATATCTTGCGCACCCACAAGACCAATTCCAAAAATATACGGCAAACTATACTCTACTCGTTTATTTGCTGGTAAATTAACACCTTCAATTCTAGCCATACTCTATATTTCCTTATTAACCTTGTCGCTGCTTATGCTTAGGGCTCTTATTACAAATCACGCGCACAACACCTTTACGCTTAATAATACGACATTCATTACAAATAGCTTTAACTGATGTTCGAACCTTCATAATATAACCTTTTCCACCTAATCCTTATATCGCAACACAATTCTTCCACGTGTCAAATCGTACGGAGATAATTCTAACGCAACCCTATCACCGGGCAAAATGCGAATATAATGCATACGCATCTTACCTGACACATGCCCTAAAACTATATGCCCACCTTCAATCGCTACTCGAAACATTGCATTTGGTAAAGTCTCTTTCACAATTCCATCAACTCGTATTACTTCTTCTTTATTCTTCATGCAATACTCACATTGCTTTGCTGTTCAAAATTTTTACCTGTTAA